>JAJCXL010000131.1 GCA_029263435.1 Acidobacteriota bacterium
GAGCTCAAGGCCGGCAAAGGTGGCCAGATGGTCCGAAGCGCCGGGGCGGGTGCTCAAGTCGTCGCCAAAGAGGGAAAATATGCACAGCTCCGGCTTCCGTCCGGTGAGGTCCGTCTGGTCCATGTGAAGTGCCGGGCGACCATAGGCCAGGTTGGCAATCTGGAGCATGAGAACGTCACTCTCGGCAAGGCAGGGCGCAAGCGCTGGCTGGGCCGGAGGCCGCACAATCGTGGTGTCACCATGAACCCGGTCGACCATCCTCATGGCGGCGGTGAAGGAAGAAGCGCAGGCGGACGTCACCCAGTGACACCGTGGGGTGTTCCGACCAAAGGTTACAAGACGCGCAACAACAAGCGTACCGATAAATTTATCGTGCGCGGCCGTGGAAAGAAGAGAGGTTAGCGAGTCATGGCGAGATCGCTCAAAAAGGGTCCTTTCGTGGACGAGAGCTTGCTCGGCAAGATCGACATCATGAACGATTCCGGGGACAAGAAGGTGGTCAAGACGTGGTCGCGTCGCTCCACCATCATTCCCGACATGGTGGGTCATACCGTGGCTGTCCACAATGGCAAGAAATTCATTCCGGTCTACATCACGGAGAACATGGTGGGGCATAAGCTCGGTGAGTTCTCGCCAACCAGAACGTTTCGTGGTCACACGACGAAGACCGATAAAGCATCGAGAGTTCGCTAGAGACGAGCGGAGGCAAGAAGAGAATGGTTGAAGCAAGAGCGACCGCCAAACACGTGAGGGGCTCACCATCGAAGGCTCGTCTGGTGATCGATCTCATTCGTGGCAAGCGAGCCGCAGAGGCGATCTCGATTCTCCAGAATACGAACAAGCGGGTGAGTAAGACGCTCGAAAAAGTCCTGCGCTCCGCGATCGCGAACGCCCAGCAAAAGGCGATCGAGGAAGCCAAACGTATCGACGAGGACGATTTGATCGTCAGCAAAGCCTACGCAGATGGCGGCCCGACGATGAAGCGCATCCGTGCAGCGCCGATGGGGCGAGCGTTTAGAATCGTGCATCGCACCAGCCACCTGACGATTCAGGTTTCCGAGAAAGAAGAGTAGAGGTTTAACTGATGGGACAGAAAGTCCACCCTTACGGGTTTCGACTCGGTTACAACAAGACCTGGCGTTCGCGCTGGTATGCCGAACGGGACTACGGGAAGCTCCTCCACGAGGACCTGAAGCTGAAACGTCAGCTCAAGAAGCGTTTCTCTCACGCAGGCGTCTCCAGGGTCGAGATCGAGCGGGCAGCCAACAAGCTCAAGATCAACATCCACACGTCGAGGCCGGGAATCATCATCGGTCGCAAAGGCACCGAGGTCGATAAGCTCAAGACCGAGATCCAGGCGACCACCCAGCGTGAGGTCTACATCAACATTATCGAAGTGCCGAAGCCCGAGCTCGACGCCCAGCTCGTGGCAGAGTCGATCGCTCTCCAGCTCGAAAAGCGCATCGCGTTTCGCCGAGCCATGCGTAAGGCGGTCGATGCGACGATGCGTTTCGGCGCGAAGGGGATTCGGGTCCGATGTGCCGGTCGACTCAACGGCGCGGAGATCGCGCGCTCCGAGTGGTATTTGCTCGGGCAGCTTCCTCTACACACGCTCCGGGCCGATATCGACTACGGCTTCGCTGAGGCGTTTACGACCTACGGCCAGATTGGCGTCAAGTGTTGGATTAACAAGGGAGAGTCGATTCCGATGGGACCCGGCGGCAGAGAAGAGCCCAAAGAACGCTCACGGTCACGGCGCGGAGAGTAACGAATCATGTTGATGCCGAAGAAAGTCAAGCATCGGAAAGTCCAGCGCGGCCGGATGAAGGGCAAGGCGTGGAAGGGCCATACCGTCTCGTACGGTGATTTCGGCATGAAGGTGCTCGAGCCGGGCTGGATTACGGATCGCCAAATCGAAGCAGCGCGGGTCGCGATCACCCGTTTCGTCAAGCGGAGCGGCCGGATTTGGATTCGAATCTTTCCGGACAAACCGGTGACGAAGAAGCCGCAAGAGACCCGGATGGGTAAAGGCAAAGGCAGTCCGGAGTTTTGGGTTGCCGTCGTCAAGCCGGGCCGGATTCTCTATGAAATGCAAGGTGTGCCTGAAGACGTGGCCAGAGAAGCGATCCGGCTCGCGGGACACAAGCTCGGACTGAAGACGCGGTTCGTGAAGCGCTTCGAGGAGGCCTGAGCATGGATATCGAGAAAGTGAGAGAGTTCGGTGAGGACGAGCTCCGCGACAAGATTTCGGAGCTGGGTGAGGAGATATTTCGGACCCGGCTGCAAAAAGAGACCGGCCAGTTGGATCAGGTCGGTAAAGTTCGGAGCCTTCGCAAAGATCTAGCTCGGGTTCATACGGTGTTGCGTGAGATTGAGATCGACAAGAGTAAAAAGGCTGAGAGCCGGTGATATCGATGAAGCCTGAGCTCGAGCGAGTACGAGAGACGAGAAGATGCCCAAAGTAAATAAAGTTGGCGTGGTCAAGAGCAACAAGATGGACAAGACCGTGGTCGTGAGCGTGGAACGTCTCGTCCGCCACCCGCTCTATACGCGCGCGTTCAAGAAAACGTCGAACTTCACCGTTCATGACGAGGCGAACCAATGTCAGATCGGCGACAAAGTGAGAATTGTCGAGTGCCGGCCCATCTCGCGTAGGAAGAGATGGCGGCTCGTCGAGATCCTCGATTCACCGGCGACGCGTGAGGCGGCAGCGACGATAGCGGCGGCTCCCGCCGAAGCGTCTTGACCCAGGTTGAGAGCGTTTAAGAACTCAGGAAGTCAGTAGGGATTCGAACGATGATTCAGATGCAAACGGTTCTCGAAGTGACCGATAACTCGGGGGCCAAGAAAATTTTGTGTATCCATCCGCGAGGGGGAAGTGTCGGTCGCATCGCCTATCTGGGCGATATCATTACCGCCTCGGTCAAGGAGGCTACGCCCGACAGCCCCATCAAGAAGGGCACGGTGGTGAAAGCCGTCATCGTACGTACTCGCAAGGAGCGTCGACGCAAGGACGGCTCCTATATCCGCTTCGACAACAACGCGGCGGTGATCATCAACGATCAGAACGAGCCCTTGGGCACACGCGTCTTCGGACCGGTGGCGCGCGAGCTCAGAGAGCGAAAGTTCATGAAGATCGTCTCTCTTGCGCCGGAGGTTCTCTGAAGTGCCGAACAAACTTCATATCCACAAGAACGACCAAGTCGAAGTGCTCTCCGGCCGAGAGCGCGGCAAACGCGGTCGAGTACTGTACGTGATCCCGTCGCGCGGAAGGGCGATCGTCGAGCGCCTCAACATGATGAAGCGCCACACCCGGCCGAATCCGCAGCAGAACATCAAAGGCGGAGTCGTCGAGCGGGAATCGTCCCTCGACTTGAGCAAGCTCCAAGTCGTTTGCCCGGAATGCGACAAACGCACTCGGGTTCGGCAGAAGGTGCTTAGCGACGGTCGTAAGGTTCGAACCTGCGTCGCGTGCGAAGGAGTGATCGACAAATGAGCCGTCTCCGATCGACTTACCAGGAAACGCTCCTCCCGCAGCTCATGAAAGACCTCTCCATCGATAATGTCTGGGCGGTGCCGAAGGTCAGCAAGGTGATCGTGAATATGGGCGTCGGCGAGGCCGCGGCCAACATCAAGCTTCTCGACGCCGCCATGGAAGAGATGGCCGCGATTACAGGCCAACGTCCAGTCATGCGCCGGGCGAAGAAGTCCGTCGCCGCCTTCAAGATCCGGGAAGGTCAGCCGGTGGGTGCCTGCGTCACGTTGCGCGGCGCCAAAATGTACGAGTTCATCGACCGGTTGGTGAACATCGCTCTTCCCCGCGTACGCGATTTTCGAGGTGTGCCGACGAAATCCTTCGATGGAAGAGGCAATTTTACGCTCGGGCTGGAGGATCAGCTCATTTTTCCAGAGATCGATTATTCGCGTGTCGACAACACGCGGGGAATGAACATTACTTTCGTTACGACCTCACCGGACGATGCCGGAGCCAGGCGGCTGCTCGAGCTGCTCGGGATGCCGTTTCGTCGGCCGAACCAATAGGGGCTCGAGACCAGGGAATCATGGAGAAGTTCATTGGCTAAACAAAGTTCCGTCGCCAAGTCGCTGCGCAAGCCGAAGTTCAAGGTGCGTCAGCACAATCGATGCAACAGCTGCGGTCGACCGCGCAGCTACTTGCGGAAATTCAAGCTCTGTCGTCTCTGTTTTCGCAAACTGGCGCTCGCGGGTGAGATCCCCGGGATCATGAAGTCGAGCTGGTAGGCAGGAAGGTAGATCCGAGATGATGACTGACCCCGTTGCCGACATGCTGACGCGCATCCGTAATGGTATTTCCGCGCGCCATGCAAAAGTCGATATTCCAGCCTCCAATCTGAAGACCGAGCTTGCTCGGATTCTTCAAGACGAGGGATACATTCAAAACTACAAGCGCATCAGCGATGACAAACAAGGAGTGCTGCGCGTGTTTCTTCGCAGAGACGCTCATGGCACGGACTGCATCCTGGGACTCCAACGAGTCTCTCGCCCCGGTTGTCGCGTCTACGTTTCGCGCGACGGGATCCCGCGCGTGCAGGGCGGACTCGGCATCAATGTCATCTCGACGTCGTCCGGTTTGATGACCGGTCGCCAGGCGGTTCGCCGAGGCGTGGGCGGCGAGATTCTCTGTAACGTTTGGTAGAGGAATAGGAATTTTTCAATGTCTCGAATAGGAGCGAAACCGATACCGATCCCCAAGGGGGTCAAGGTGGAGGTTGACGACCGTAACGTCCGGGTTCAAGGGCCGAAGGGAAAGCTCGTGACCCACGTTCCGCCCGGTATTAAGATCGACGAGAAGGACGGGGTCTTGAACGTCCAACGGGAGACCGAGACCCTTGCGCTCAAACCCTTCTGGGGACTCGCGAGAAGCCTCGTGGCCAACGCCGTGTTCGGGGTGTCGGAGGGGTTCAAAAAAGAGCTCGACATCGTCGGCATCGGCTACCGAGCCCAGGTCGAAGGGCGGAGTGTCAACTTCGCGCTCGGATATTCCCATCCGATCGAGTTTCCGATCCCGGAAGGGATCGAGATCCAGATCGAGAAGAACACCCACATCACGGTTTCCGGGTCGGACAAGCAGCTCGTCGGTCAGGTGGCTGCGAATATCCGAAGCCTGCGTAAACCCGATCCCTATAAACAAAAAGGTATCCGTTACACCGGTGAGCAGCTCAAGAAGAAAGCTGGCAAGACGGGCGTGACTTGAGGCGGTCATGAAAGTCAACAACAAATCACAAGCGCGAAAGCGAATCCACCTGCGGATTCGCAAGAAAGTTACCGGCACGGGCGAGCGACCCCGACTCGCGGTGTTTCGCAGCGCGAAGCATATCTATGTACAAGCCATCGACGATGTGCTCGGAAAGACAATCGTTTCCGCCAGCAGCCGCGAGAAAGACTCCGGCGCGGGCGGCAACGCCAAGGCCGCAGCGGAGATTGGCAAACGCATCGCGGAGCGCTGTCGGGAGAAGGACATCGACAGTGTCGTCTTCGATCGCGGCGGTTTCCGCTACCACGGTAGAGTCAAGGCGCTTGCCGACGCCGCCCGCGAAGCGGGCCTAAAGTTCTGAGTTAGCGAAGGAAAATAATGCTGCGAGAAAGAGTCAACGCCAACGAGCTCGAGCTCAAAGATCAAGTCGTCAGTATCAACCGGGTTACGAAAGTGGTGAAGGGTGGTAAGAACCTGTCCTTCAGCGCGCTCGTGGTCATCGGAGACGGCAACGGCCATGTCGGCTTTGGGCTGGGGAAGGCCAAAGAAGTTCCTTCTGCCATTCGTAAGGGTGTCGAGATTGCCAAGAAGACCCTGATCCGGGTCCCACTCTCGGGCGGGAGCATCCCTCATCAAGTGACGGGCGTTTTCGGCGCGGGTCGGGTGCTTCTGAAGCCGGCCGCTGAAGGAACGGGCGTCATCGCCGGGGGCGCGGTTCGCGCGGTGGTCGAAGCCGCAGGGATTCGCGACATTCTCACGAAATCACTCGGCTCCGCCAACCCGCAAAACGTCGTGAAAGCGACGATGACCGGGCTCAGTGAGCTTCGCAGCCCCGAATCCGTCGCTCGGTTGCGAGGTAAGGACATCGCCGAGGTTACGGGATAGAGATCGATGTCGAAGCCAGAGAAAACGAAGAAATCGTCGAAGCCGGATTCGGTCCTGAAGCTCAAGCTCGTCCGGAGCCTCATCGGAACGACCCTGCGTCAGCGGGAGACCGCACGTGCCTTGGGGTTGCGACGGATCCGACAAACGGTCGAGCGCGAGGACACGCCCGCGATTCGCGGGATGGTCGCTGTCGTGGCCCATTTGATTGAAGTGGTCGAAGGATAAAAGCCATGAATCTAGAATCTCTCAAGCCGGCGGCCGGCTCGCTGAAAGCCAAGCGCCGCATCGGTCGCGGACCGGGCTCGGGTCGCGGCAAGACCGCGGGTCGAGGTCACAAGGGTGCGAAATCTCGCTCGGGCTATTCGCGGAGACGCGGATTCGAGGGCGGACAGATGCCCCTGATTCGCCGGGTGCCGAAGCGCGGCTTCACGAATATTTTCTCGAAGCGCATCGAGACCGTAAACGTCAGCGATCTCGGCAAGCTTCCGGAAGGCACCGTCGTCACCCCCGAGCTCCTCATCGCCCAGCGGCTGATCCGCAAGCACTATGACGGCATCAAGGTACTCGGCGACGGAGAGCTAGGAACGAAGCTCGTCGTCCAGGCACACCAGTTCAGCGCATCCGCCAAAGCGAAGATCGAGGCCGCGGGCGGAACGGCGGAGGAGCTCAAGGCGTGATCGAAAGCCTGAAGAACATCTTCCGGATTCCTGATCTGAGGAACCGGATTTTGTTCACTCTGGGAATGCTGGCGGTCTACCGGCTCGGCAATCACATCCCGACGCCGGGAGTCAACGCCACCGCTCTGACGGAGTTCTTCGAGCAGAATCGGGACACCTGGTTCGGCTTCGTCGATATGTTCTCCGGCGGCAACCTCTCCCGGGTCACGGTTTTTGCGCTCGGCATCATGCCGTATATCAGCGCATCGATCATTCTTCAGCTACTCACTGTCGTCTGGCCGTACCTCGAGAAGCTTTCCAAAGAGGGTGAGCTCGGGCGCAAGAAGATCACCCAGTACACCCGCTACGGTACGGTCTTGCTGGCGGTGATCCAATCGGCCGGTATTTCCGCGTTTCTTCAGCAACAAGAGCTGACGGGCGGTCTGGCGTTAGTGTCGAACCCCGGCTGGGGTTTCGGCTTCATGACCGTTCTCACTTTGACGGCCGGCACGGTGTTCATCATGTGGCTCGGTGAGCAAATCACTGAGCGCGGTGTCGGCAACGGCATGTCACTTCTGATCTTCGCGGGTATCGTGGTGCGCTTCCCCGAAGCCATCGTGGTGACGATTCAGAACATGCGGACCGGCGAGCAGTCGGTTTTCGGAGTGCTTCTGCTGATCGTGTTCATGGTCGCGGTCGTCGGCTTCATCGTTTACGTGGAGCGCGCTCAACGCAAGATTCCGGTCCAATATGCCAAGCGGGTCGTCGGCCGAAAAATGTTTCAGGGGCAATCGACGCACCTGCCGCTGAAAGTAAACACCGGCGGAGTGATCCCGGTCATTTTCGCGAGCTCGATCATCGCATTGCCGCAGACGTTCGCATCCATGGCGCCGAACAACGTATGGATGGCGAACATCGCCCAGCAACTCGCTTGGGGCATGCCGCTCTATACCTTGATCTACGTCGCCGGCATCGTGTTCTTCTGTTACTTCTACACCGCTATCATCTTCAATCCGGACGATGTCGCAGACAACATGCGCAAGTATGGCGGCTACGTCCCTGGGATCCGACCGGGAAAGAAGACGGCGGAGTACATCGACAACATCTTGACCCGGCTGACCTTTGGAGGCGCTATTTACCTCGCGGCGGTATCGGTGTTGCCGGAGTTCTTGATCGCCGGTTTTCGCGTCGCGCCGATTCCCATCATTGGTCCGTCTCTCGATGCCTTCTTGCCGACTTGGATTACCGAAGGCCTTGGCGTCACTTTCTACTTCGGCGGTACGTCGCTGCTCATTATCGTCGGCGTCGCGATGGACACTGTTCAGCAAATCGAGAGCCAGCTCATCATGCGCCACTATGATGGGTTCATGAAGCGCGGCCGGGTTCGAGGACGTCGTGGTTGAGCCCATGGTGAGACTCATCTTGCTCGGACCGCCAGGTGCCGGAAAGGGTACTCAGGCCGCCCGGTTGTCTACCGAGCTCGCCATCCCGCATGTTTCGACCGGGGTGATTTTGCGTGACGCTGCCGCCGAAGGCACGAAGCTCGGGCTGAAGGCCAAAGAGATTATGGATGCGGGGCGGCTCGTGTCGGATGACATTATGCTCGGCATCATCCGGGATCGCCTCGCCCACACTGATTGCGCGGACGGGTTCATCCTCGACGGGTTTCCTCGAACGATCCCGCAAGCGGAGGCACTGGACCGACTGTTGGCCGAGGTCGACGCGCCGCCGGTGGTGCTCGCGAATCTCGAGCTGGGTGAAGACGAGCTCCGACAGCGGATCGAGACTCGTCGAAGCGCCGACCAACGCTCCGATGACAGCGAAGATACGATGCTGCGGCGCTTTCAGGTCTACCAAGAACAAACTCGACCGCTGCTCGACTATTATGGTGAGCGCGTCGCCGCCATCGAGGGGCGAGGCTCGATCGATGATGTCTATCGCAGACTCTCGACCGCCCTTCGTGAAATGACCTCCAAGGAGCCCACTGGATGATCCGACGGCGCTCCGACAAAGAAATGGATAAGATGCACCAAGCGAATGCGATCGTCTTGCAGACGCTCGAGATTCTCCAGGACGCACTCGAGCCTGGGATCTCGACCTCTGAGCTCGACCGCATCGCTGCCGCGAACCTCGCCAAAGAAGGCGCGACTGCAGCCTTCAAGGGCTATCGAGGGTTTCCGGCCTCGCTTTGTGTCTCTATCAACGAGCAGGTGGTTCACGGTATTCCATCACCGGACAAGATCTTGGAGAATGGCGACATCGTCAGCCTCGATTTCGGTGCCGTCGTCGATGGCTATTTCGGCGACAACGCCGTCACCGCGGCGGTCGGAGACACGACGCCGGAGCTCGAAAAACTCTTAAAAATCACCGAAGAAGCCATGTTCAAGGGAATCCAAGCGATGATGCCGGGCAATCATGTGTCCGATATCGGCTACGCGGTTCAGTCCCATGCGGAGCGGCATGGCTACTCGGTGGTGCGCGACTTCGTCGGGCACGGGATCGGCCGAGCTCTTCACGAGGATCCACCCGTTCCGAATTATGTACAAGGCGGTCGGGACCCCAAGCTTTCCGCCGGGATGTGTCTCGCTATCGAGCCGATGGTCAACACCGGAAGCCACGAAGTTCGGACGCTTTCGGACAAGTGGACCGTCGTCACCGAGGACGGTGGCTACTCGGCCCATTTCGAGCGATCGGTCGCCATCACGAATGACGGACCGTGGATCTTGGCCCAACCGCGCACGGTCTATTCCGAGGGAGCAAAGGTTGTCTAAAGAGGACGCGATCGAGGTTTCGGCGACGGTGCTCGAGCCGCTTCCGAATGCTATGTTCAAAGTCGAGCTAGAGAACAAACATCAAGTTCTCGCACACGTGTCTGGCAAGATGCGTAAGCATTTCATCCGGATCTTGCCGGGTGACAAAGTGTTGGTTGAGCTGTCTCCCTACGATTTGACTCGGGGACGGATCGTCTACCGCTACAAATAAGGCGTGTAAGCACGGCTAAAGGAAAAAAGAGAAAATGAAAGTGAGAGCTTCGGTAAGGCGCATTTGCACGAAGTGCAAGATCATTCGTCGTCGCGGAGTCGTCCGGGTGATCTGCACCAACCCCAAGCACAAGCAGCGGCAGGGATGAGCCAATGAGAGCTCGGTGCAACACCAGAAACTGCAGTCGTCGCGATGGCGACATAAGGAGAAGCTAACGTGGCACGTATTGCGGGAGTGGATTTACCTCGCGAAAAGCGGATCGGTATTGGTTTGACCTATATCTACGGCATTGGCGACAGGCGGTCCGAGGCCATCCTGACGAAGGCCGGGATCGAGGCAACGATTCGTGTCAAAGAGCTGACCGAAGAGCAGGTGCGCCAGATCAGCCAGACCATCGACGCTGAAGGCGGTGTCGAAGGTGACCTGCGCAAAGAAATATCGATGAACATCAAACGGCTGATGGACATCGGCGCTTATCGCGGATTGAGGCACCGGCGCGGACTGCCCGCGCGGGGACAACGCACCAGCACGAACGCGAGGACCCGAAAAGGGCCCAAACGTGGTCAGCAGGTTAGGAAGAGGTAGTTAGCCCGATGGCGAAAAACAAGAAGGACGACAAGAAGGGCAAGCGCAAGTCCTTCAAGAAGAAGGAAAAGCGCACCCTGCTGAGTGGGATTGCTCACATTCAAGCTACGTTCAACAACACGCACATCACGATCTCGGACGTGGAAGGCAATGTCGTCGCATGGGCGAGTGCAGGTGGGCAGGGATTCAAGGGCTCACGCAAAGGCACGCCCTTCGCGGCTCAACAGGCGGCGAGCCAGGCGGCTCAGACCGCTCGTTCGATGGGTTGCAAATCGGTCGACGTACGTGTGAAAGGGCCCGGATCGGGGCGAGAGTCTGCCATCCGTGCGCTCCAAGCGGCAGGCATCGCGGTGCGCTCCATCAAGGACGTGACTCCGATCCCACACAATGGTTGCCGTCCGCCAAAAAGGCGCCGGGTGTGATCGAGGCGCAGGTTCACGAGGTCGCTACCAGACCGGATGGACGAAAGAGCTCGAGTACAGGTTCGAAAGAACTGAGGGAGGAATCGATTGGCTAGGTATCGCGGTCCAGTGTGTCGGCTTTGCCGACGAGAAGGGATGAAGCTCTTTCTCAAAGGAGAAAGATGCTTCGGACCCAAGTGTGCCATTGAAAAGCGGAATTTCGCACCGGGCGCTCATGGAAAAACCAGACGTTCCCGGATTCAGGGTTACGGCCTGCAGCTTCGAGAGAAGCAAAAGGTCAAACGGACCTATGGTCTCCTGGAGAAGCAGTTTCGCCTCTATTTCGAGCGCGCGGAGAAGACCCGAGGCATCACCGGTGAGGTGCTGCTGCAGTCTCTCGAGCGTCGCTTGGACAACACCGTGTACCGACTCGGGTTCGCGACCTCCAGACCGCAGGCTCGTCTGCTCGTTCGACACGGACACGTTCGTGTGGGCGAACGACGCGTCAACATCCCTTCCTACTCGGTACGAGAGGGAGATCAGGTCTCGATGAGCACCAAGTACTCGAAACACCCGAACCTCGAGCATTCATTGGACGTCGCTCGGAGTCGCGGTCTACCGAAATGGCTCGAGTTGAGCGCGGAAGGTATATCGGGCAAAGTCGTGTCTTTGCCCAGTCGTGAAGATTTGGAGCTCTCTTTTCAAGAGCAGCTCATCGTCGAGCTGTACTCGAAATAACGGGAAAGCTGGACGCGAGGAGGATTTTCGAAGTTATGCTGTGGACAGGATTTCAAAAGCCGAAACGGCTCGAGGTCGACCATACTTCCCTTACGAAGCAATATGGCCGTTTCTACGCCCAGCCGTTTGAACGCGGTTTCGGGACGACGATTGGCAATGCCCTGAGACGGGTGTTGTTGTCTTCCATCGAAGGGGCTGCGATCACTGCGGTCAAGATCGATGGTGTGCTCCACGAGTTCTCGCCTATTCCGGGAGCGCTCGAGGATACGACCGAGATCATTCTGAATCTCAAACAGGTCCCGTTCAAGCTGCATTCCCCGGGTCCGAAGACGGTCACCCTCTCCGCCGAAGGCGAAGGGGTGGTGAAGTCGAGTGACATCGAGCTACCCGCGGACGTCGAGGTCCTCGACGGTGACGTCGTCATCGCGAACTTGACGGCTTCGGGTCGGCTCAGAGTGGAAATGCGCTTGAACGACGGCCGCGGATACGTCGCTGCCGAGAAGAATTTCGACGATGACTTGACCTTGGGCTATATCCCCTTGGACGCGGTTCATTCACCCGTCAAAAAGGTGAATTACATCGTGGAGTCGGCGCGAGTCGGACAAGCGACGGACTACGACAAGCTCAGCATGGATGTGTGGACCAATGGCTGCGTGTCGCCTCAAGACGCGGTCGGACTCGCGTCCAAGCTCCTCAAAGATCATCTCTCCATCTTCATCAACTTCGAGGAAGAGGGAACGGTTGACGAAGCCGGGATCGAGACCGAGCGCGACGCTATCGTCGAACATCTCAATCGAAGCGTCGATGAGCTCGAGCTTTCAGTGCGTTCCTATAATTGCCTGAAGAATGCCGACATCAAGACCATCGGTGAGCTGGTGCAAAAGTCTGAAGCCGAAATGCTGAAGACCAAGAACTTCGGACGCAAGTCCCTCAACGAGATCAAGGAGATCTTGAACACGATGGGGCTTTCGCTCGGGATGAGAATCGACTAATGAGACATCGCATGGCCCATCGCAAGCTTGGGCGGACTTCGGAGCACCGCAAGAGCCTGTTGCGAAACATGGCTGCTTCCTTGATTGCCCACGAGCGCATCCGCACGACGGAGACCAAAGCCAAAGAGCTGCGGCCTTTCGTCGAGAAGCTCATCACGCTGGGCAAGAAGGACACGCTCCACGCGCGGCGTCGTGCACTGTCCATCCTTCCTCGAAAAGACATCGTGCATCGCCTGTTCGGAGAGATCTCCCCGAGATTCAACGAACGACCTGGCGGTTACACTCGTATTCTGAAGCTCGGCCCGAGGAAAGGTGACGGCGCGTCGATGGCTTTCATCGAGCTGGTCGACTACGAGTTCAAAGGGGGCGACGGCCCGGCTCCCGAAAAGCCGGCCAAGGCTGAGAAAAAAGGGAAGAAGACAGCCGAGCCTGCCGAAGACGCCGCCGAGGAAGCGTAAGCGTCCTAATAATTTCTCGCCCTATTGGGCACCTCGTCCGACCCGCCAAGTGGCGCTCGAGACGAGGTGCCGAAGGCTCTTATTCCTTCGCTTCCTTCTCCGCTTTGCGGTCCGCGATAATTTTCGCGATGAGGTGAGAAGGCACTTCCTCATAGTGTGAGAATTCCATGTGAAAGGCGCCCCGTCCGCCGGTCATGGAGGTGAGCGCGGGCTCATAGGTCAACATCTCTGCCATCGGTACCTGTGCTTTGATGGCGGTCGAGCTACCTTTCGAGTCCATGCCTTGGGTGCGCCCTCGACGTGAGTTCAGGTCGCCCATCACGTCACCGGTGTGGTCGTCGGGAACAGTAATCTCCACGTCCATGATGGGCTCGAGCAGGGTCGGCTTGCACTTCTCCATCGCTTCTTTGAACGCCATGGAGCCCGCGATCTTGAATGCCATCTCCGAGGAGTCGACCGCATGGTGCTTGCCGTCGAACACCGTCGCTTTGAAGTCGACCATCGGGTAACCGGCGAGAAAGCCCTTGACGCGAGCGTCCTGGATTCCTTTTTCGATCGCTGGGATGAACCCCTTGGGAATGGAGCCGCCGAACACCTCGTTCCCGAATTGAAAGTCCGCTCCGCTTTCGAGAGGCTCGAAGCGAACGTGGCAATCAGCGAACTGGCCGTGGCCGCCCGTTTGCTTCTTGTGCCGGGCATGAGCTTCGGTGGTGCCCCGAATCGTCTCTCGGTACGGGACCTTCGGGGGGTGGAGCGTCACCTCGACGCCGAACTTCTCTTTGAGCCGGGCGACGACGACTTCTACGTGGAGCTGCCCGGTGCCCGAGAGGATGAGCTCGCCCTCGCGATGAAAGCGCATCATGGGATCTTCTTCGGCCATGCGGTGGAGCGCTTGGCTGATCTTCTCCTCGTCGCCTCTGGACTTGGGCTCGATGGCGAAGCTGATGACGGGCTCGGGAAACACCACTGCCGGGTAGAGGATTGGGGCGGACTTGTCGGCTAAGGTGTCACCGGACTGGCTCTCTTTGAGCTTGGCCACCGAGCCGATATCGCCAGCGCGAATCTCATCGACAGGCGCTGCTTCTTTTCCCTGCAACAAGGCCAGGCTTCCGACCCGTTCGGTAACGTCTTTCGCCGGGTTGAGGTAAGAAGAATCCGACTTTAAGGTTCCGCTCATCACTCGAAACAGACTGATCCGACCAGCGAACGGATCGGCCATCGTCTTGAAGATGTAGGCGGAGGCGGGCTCGCTCTCGGAAATCTTTCGCTGGAGGTTGGTCCCGGAGGGGTCCTTGCCCGATACCTCGCCCCGGCTGTCGGGTGAGGGAGACAGCGCGATGAGGACGTCCATTAGCTGCCGCACGCCGATATTTTCAACCGCCGAGCATGCCAAGACCGGGTACAGATTCCCCTCGAGCACCGACTGCTTGAGGCCTCGAGTGAGCTCCTCCGGCGTGAGCTCACCGGCGTCGAAATATTTCTCCATGAGCGCGTCGTCCGCTTCCGCGACCATTTCCATGAGGGCGCCCCGCGCCGTCTCCGCTGCTTCTGCCATGTCGGCAGGGACCTCTTGTTCGTCGAAGGCACCGGTATCGTCACCCTTGGTGACGTAGGCCTTCATCTTGATGAGATCCACCACCCCTTTGAAATCGCTCTCGGCGCCGATCGGCAGCTGGATCGGCACCGCCTCGCGACCGAAGGCGGATTGGATCGAGCCGAGCGCTCGGGTGAAGCTCGATCGATCACGCTCGAGCCTGTTGATGACGAACATCCGAGCCGGTCCAAACTCGTCCGCGAAGCTCCACACTTTCTCGGTTTGAACTTCGACCCCGGCCACCCCACACACGTTGACCAGCGCGGCGTCCGCGACTTGTACCGCAGCGCGCGCTTCCTGGATGAAGTTGCCGTAGCCCGGCGTGTCGAGAATGTTGAGCTTGGTCTTTTGCCACTCACAGTGAGCGAGGGCGGTCGATAAGCTAATCTTTCTCGCGATCTCATCGGGATCGAAATCCGTGACGGTGTTGCCGTCATCGACTTTCCCCAACCGGTTGACCGCGCCTGCATCGTAGAGGATTGCTGCAGTGAGTGAAGTCTTGCCAGAGCCGCCGTGACCCACGATGGCGATGTTGCGAATGCTGGCAGTGTCGTAGACCTTCATCGTCCCTCCGTCAGATGTGAGAGGGATCGCGCCCAAACGCGGATCAGCGTGCCCCGCGCGGCCGGTCGAAGCCGGAATCGAACGGCTTGCGCGAGTAAGCGCTTAGCCCGTCCCTCTCGTACTTTCGAACCGCGGAGTATAGCACCTCGCCCGATGGAGAAGCCATTCCAATGTAGAATGGCGGATCGATGCGGCGCTTCGAAATGTGGTGGGGACGACGAGCCCGAGCGGGCGTGGCGGTTTCCGAGCATGAGCTGGTGGCGGCAGTGAACGGTGGCCCACTTCGCGTTACCCGCCGGAGTCTTCCCGAGGGGCTAGTGGCGCCGAGTGCCGCGACGCCGAACATCAGTTCCGTTTCCGAGCTCGGAAAGATCGCGGCCGATGCCTTGGAGGAGCTGGGTGTCACGGGAGCGCCGGTGGCACTTGCTCTGCCCGATCTGTCCATTGCCACTCGAGTGGTTCCGGCCTCCGCGCGTGGGCGCCGCTCCGAGCTCCTCGCGCTGATGAGCACAAACCTTTCGTTTCCCGCCTCGGAGCTACGCTGCGACTTTTGGACCGGACGTCGGGGTGAGGTCTTGGGAGCTGCCATCCGCGGCGTCGTGGTTCGGCAATATGAGCAGATCGTCGAGGCCGCGGGCTGCTCGCTCGGTTGGGTCGATGGCACCTGTTTGTCGCGCGTGCCGGCCTGGTCCGAGGAGCTCTCAGAGGTTGCCGGGCTGCATCTGCGGGTGCAGCTCCAACGAGGGCACTACGCAATGGCGGTGTTCGTCGACGGCGAGCTCCGCGACCTGAGGGTGAAGCTGAAGAGCCGCGAGATCGACAAGATCCACCAGGAGATCCTACGTATCCCCGCTCTTCACGGCGAAGCGGCTCCGAGCTCGGTGGTCGTTTCGGGTGATGACGCGGAGGCGCTCGCAGCCCTTTCGAGCGGAACCGTTCGAGACGGTGATGACGGCGATCCAATGACGGCCGCGCTTTGCCTCCTGCTTCATCGGAGAGCGCCGTGAAAGCGGGAATAAATCTGGGACCGTCCCGTTATCGCACGCGGACTTGGATGCGCCGTCTCGTGCTCGTTGCCTTCGCGGCGACTCTCGCTCACGTGGCGGTGGATCGCCTCGACCGGCGGGCGCTCGGCGCGCTTCGGGACGAGGCGGCGCTCGAGGGGGTCGACGACGTGGCCGCCGGAGCGACTTGGACCGAAGCGCAATCACGCTCGTTATGGCACCTCGCTGCCGTGACGGCCTCGGGTGCTTCTAGCGCTCTTTCTCCGACCGAGCTTCTAGGACTCGTCGAGCGAGCCGTCCCGGAAGGGGTCACGCTCGTCTCGGTGACCCTCGAGCCCTCCCTGGCCGAGCCGAGCGTGCTCGTCGAAGCGCTCGCGAGCCGCGCCGAAGACATCGCGGAGCTCGAAGCCCGGTTCTCTTCCGCTTCGGGGGTTGCCGAGACCCGTCTCCTCGAGGAGCGTCTCATGCCCGGTGGGGAGCTCTCTGTGCGCCTCCGGGCGCGGTTGTCGGTCGGAGAGACCCCTTGACGGTTGGGCGTTTCGCGCTCGTAGTGGTCGTCTTGGCCGCGCTCAATTGGGGCCTTCTCGCCGGCCGTCGCGCGCGGAATGAGGAGCGTCTCGAGCTCGCGGCCCGCGTCTCCGAGCGGGTCCGAGAGCGAGTGAGTACGCGAGGAGCCGACGAGAAACGCTCTCGGCTGGCTGACTTGGTCCTTCGAGTCGAAGTGCCGGAAGCTTCGTCGGGCGGTATCGGTCCCCTTCGTGAGGCTCTCGTCAGCGCCGAGACGTCCGCCGCCGTCGAGCGTTTGTCCTTGGAGCTGCGGCCCGACGACACCGCGCCGGATTCCATTCCCGGCGCGCGCGTCCAAGCGAGTCTCCAAGGGCCGTTTCACGCGGTGTTTCGCTATCTCGACGCCGTGGAGTCCCTGAGGCTCGCGCTATCTCCGGAGAGCCTCGTTTTGCGCCGCGTCGGCGAGAACGGTGACGTGGCAGCCTCCGTGCGATGGATCGCAAGATGGCCCAAAGATCTCGCGAGTCCGCCGCCAGAGCCCGCCGCGGGGGCGGTGGCTCAGTTGTCTCGATGGCTTTCTCGGCAAAGCTCTTCTCCATCTCGGAGAGATCCGTTCGGCGAGGATCGTGGAGAGAGCACGCCGAGCGACCGGCCGCTTCCAGGGCCACCCCCGAGCTCTTTGCCTGAGCCAGTTCCCGAGCCCGCGGCACCACGGACCCCTCCCGATAGACCCGTTCTCTCGGGCTTCGTGCTGGCCCCACCCGAGCTGGAGCCCGACGTCGATCGCCGGGTGCTGGCAGCGTTGTCCTACGAGGGCAAGGTCTACCTCACGCAGGTCGGTGATCCGGTGGGGGCGGGCTTCACCGTCGAGCGCATCGTGGCGCGGGAGAGTGTGACGCTGATCCGGTCCGCGGACGGCGTTCGGCTCGTCTTGACCCTGCCCTGACATCAGGGCATCAGGACGCCTCGCTAGAAGCGAAGATAGCCCGGCGGAATGCCGCCCACTCGTCCCTTCGTCTGGAGGTCGAGCTTCAAGGCTTCCTTCCGGGCGACCATTCGTTCGTTCATCGTGCGTAGCTTTTCTTGCTCGCCGAGCAGGCGTTGAGAGTCCTGCCCGGTCATAGGTGTTCTTTCCGCCCCGGTACCCGTGACCGGAGCCACGGGAAGCCCACCGCCGCCCATGGCCGAAGTGGCCGCAATCTGCGCCTCCAGCTGACGAATGCGCTCTTGGTTCTCGGCGATCTGAACGTCGATCTCATTTACTTTGTTCTCGTAGTCGCGCTTCATGTTCTCGAAGATCTGTAGCTTCTCTTCCAGCGGGGCGTCTGGAGGAATGCGGTCAGGTACGTCATAGCTTTCGCGCTCGTCTTCCGCGGTCGTGCGGCCTTCTTCGTTCCGAGAGCTCCGCGTGTCTCGGGCCGTAGAAGATGTTGCCGCCGCGGACGGGCTTTCGGCCTCCGATGTTTCACTGCCGGTGTCGACGGGTTCCGGAAAAAGCTCCGCCTCGGAGATCACGATGACTTGTTTGCCCGCTTGTTTGTTCTTGTCCCGCCGCTCTTTCTCCTTCTTCGCGACTTCGGCAAGAGATTGCCCGAACGCGAGGGAAGGGATTAAGACGACGAGAGCCAGAATCAGGATTCTCATCTAATCGCTCCAGCTATGATTTCGTTCAGATACATCTATTATAGAGCGCCGGTGGGCGTTGAGCCACGGCGCCTCTGACGAGGGGCCCCGCGCGGGCGCCTTGCGGGCATCGGTGCTGGAACACTACAATCAGCCGTTCCCCCTTTCGCGAAAGGAGTTGTCGACTAGATGGCCGTCTTCACCAAGCGCATTGCCGCCATGGGCACGGAGAATGCTTTCAAGATTTCCGAGGATGTCACCCGAGCTCAAGCCCGGGGCGTCGATGTGATCAAATTCACCATAGGCGAGCCGGACTTCGATAGCGCTCCGCACATCAATCAAGTCGGGATCGACAATATTCTCGCGGGCAATACTCACTACACCGATCCGGCAGGCATCTTGCCGCTCCGAGCGGCGGTGGCCGCCCACGTCGAGAAGACGCGCGGCATCCCTTCCGATCCGAATCGGGTGATCATCCTTCCGGGCGCGAAGCCGGCCATCGGCTACACGATGATGAGCTATGTCGGCCCGGGCGATGAGGTCATCTACCCCAGCCCGGGATTCCCCATTTACGAATCGTGGGTGACCTATATGGGAGCGACCCCCGTCCCTCTCGTGTTGCGCGAGGATAACGGGTTCGCCTTCACTGCCGAGGAGCTCGCCGCTCTCATCACCCCGAAAACGAAAGTGTTGATGCTGTGCTCGCCTTCGAACCCCACCGGCGGGGTCCTCTCGCGTGACGTTATCGAAGCGGTTGCTGAAGTCATCAAAGACAAGGCCCATCCGGATCTGCGGATTTACTCCGACGAGATCTACGAGCACATCACGTTCGACGGTTTCGAGCACTTTTCCATTGCCTCGGTTCCCGGCATGGCGGAGCGCACCATCATTGCGAGCGGGCTGTCCAAGGGTTTCGCGATGACGGGGTGGCGCTTGGGTTGGGTGGTT
>JAJCXL010000132.1 GCA_029263435.1 Acidobacteriota bacterium
GGGCCTGGACATTCGAGGCCTGGTTCAAGATCTCGGGAACGGCAATGACGGAAGCGAGCGCGGTAGCTTTTCCGATCGCAATCGCGCGATTGGTCAGAGGCGGAATGGCGAGCCGAATGGCTTGGGGGAAGATGACGAAGGAGAGGGTCTGGGCAGTGCCGAGGCCGGTGGCGCGCGCCGCTTCCCATTGTCCCGTCGGCACGGATAGGAGCGCCGCCCAAAATATCTCTTCGGAGAACGCGGCCAGAACGAGGCTGAGTCCCAACCACGAGGCCGCGAAGCCGCTCATGCTGATCTCGATATAAGGCAGCGCGAAAAAGATGAGAATGAGAATCACGAGCGGAGGGATTGCGCGAAGCGCGTCCACGAGACCTACGATCAAGAAATTCACCAGCCGTATCCCGCGGGAGCGCAGCACCGCCAGCGCCAATCCGAAGACGATGCCTGAAGGCAGGATGAGCGCGGTGAGCTTCAGCGTGACCCAGAGGCCGCTGAGCACCAGGGGCCACGCCGTTCGTAGAATTTCGGGGTTGAAAAAGGTGTCCGCGAAGGCACTCATCGAAGCGTGAGTCGCTCGACGAAGGCCCGGGTGCGCGGGTGAGCCGGCGAGCCAAAAATGACATCGGGTGAGCCTTGCTCGAGGATCTCTCCCTCATCGAGGAATATCACCCGATCCGCGGCCTCCCGTGCGAACGCGAGCTCGTGGCTGACGACGAGCATCGTCATCCCTTCCTTTCGGAGCTCTTCGATGACGCGGAGCACGCTTCCCACCAGCTCCGGATCGAGAGCGCTCGTCGGCTCATCCATGAGCAGGATCTCGGGGGAGAGCGACAGCGCGCGAGCGATGGCGACTCTTTGCTGCTGTCCGCCCGACAGCTCTTCAGGATAGGCATCGGCTTTGTGCGCGAGCCCGACCTGGTCGAGCGCCTCTCGCCCATTGGCGTCTGCTTGGGTCTTTGATTGTGACAGGGCGCGACGCAGCGCCAACGTGACGTTTCCGAGGGCGCTCAAATGCGGGTACAAGTTGAAGGACTGAAAAACCATCCCCATCTGTCGTCGGAGCTGATTGACGTCGACCCCCGGGCCGCAGACGTCGTTGCCGTTGAAAGTGATCTTGCCCGAAGACGGCTCCTCCAACCGGTTGCAACATCGGAGCAGCGTGCTCTTGCCGGAGCCGGACGGGCCGATGAGAAAGAGCAGCTCCTTCCGGGAGACCTGGAGGTCGATGCCTTTGAGCACTTCGACCGAGCCAAAGGACTTCCGGAGCCCGTCGATGGCGAGAAACGGTGCGCTCAGCTGCACGTCAGCGCGTGCGGCGTGGGGTCGAATCCGTCGAGGCCTTCGATGCCGTAACCGTCGAAAATCCGAGTCGCCGCCGCGTCCGGCTCCGGCTTCACGCCCAACCACTTCTCGTGGATGTCGGCCAGGGTACCGTCCGACTTCATGCATTCGAGGATCTCTTCGACGCGACGGCGGTAGTCGTGATCGTCTTTGCGAAACGCGAGCGCGAATTGCCTTCCGCTGCGGATGGTGTAGCTTGTCTTCACCATCGGACTCTTGGACGCCGCCCACGAGACGACCGAGTGGGCGGCCAGGTTGGCGAAGGCCCGGCCGGTGACGACGGCTTGGATCGCGTCGGCATTCTTCCCGTAGCGTTGCACCTCGAAGCCGTAGCGGCTCTGGTTCTCGCTCGCCCAAGCGTCGTAGGCGGATCCGTTATTGACGGCGATGACTTTGCCCTTCAACGCCTCGAGCGTGACGATCTCGGGCGTGCCCTTGGAGATGAGGAACGTGTAGTCGGTGTCGAGATAGCCTTCGGTGAACAAGACCCGTTTCGCGCGTTCCGGAGTCGCGGTGACCGGGGCGATGACGAACTCGAACTTCTTGGCGCCCAGTCCGGCGAACATTCCCGACCACTCCGAGTCGATGACTCGATAGCCGGGGCGCCCGAGCCGACGGGCGATCTCTGCCGCCAGGTCGATGTTGAATCCCTCCGCGGTGCCGTCGGGAAGAGCCATCGCGTGAGGCGCGAAACCGACATCCGCCGCGACCAGAAGCGGAGATCCTTGGGTGAGGAGCGTGCTCAGAAGCAGTGCCAGCATGTTCGCGGATCTTACGCGCCCCGACAGATGGCGGCAACACGCGCCGGTCTGTTATCTTCCTGGCCACGCTCGTCGAGCTCGACTGGAGGTTCACATGATTCGGACGATGACACTGTTGGCGCTGGTTATCAGCGGCTGCGTGGTCGACGCGTTCTCGCAAGAGGCTACGATCGGCGTCGAGAGGTTGGCCGACAACGTCTATCTGTTCACGCACAACGCACACCGGTCGCTTTTCATCGTTTCGGACCACGCCGTCCTCGCTACGGACCCGCAATCCGTCGAGGCCGCGCCGCGTTACGTCGAAGAGATCCGCAAAATCACTCGAGCTCCGATCCGCTATCTCGTGTACAGCCATCACCACGACGACCATGTCTCCGGAGGAGCGGCCTTCGGAGACGGCGTGACGATCCTCGCCCATCAAGGCGTGCTCGAGCACGTGAGAGATGCGATCGAGCCCCCTGGCATTACTTTCGCGGAAGAGACTTCCGTATTTCTCAGCGACCTCGAAGTGCGCTTGATATATCCCGGCCCGTCCGAGACCGAGAGTAACATCGTCGTCTATGTTCCCGAGCGCCGGGTTGCGTTCATGGTGGACGCCGTCGGGGTCCGAGTCGTTCCTTGGCGAAATTTAGCGGGCTCGAGCCCGCATGCGTGGGTCGCGGCACTGGAGCGACTCGACGCGCTCGACTTCGACATCCTTGCCCCGGGGCATGGTCCGACCGGGCGAAAAGAGCACGTCCGCGAGTACATCGACTACATGAACGCCTTGATCGGCGCTGTCCAGAAGGGGATCGACGCCGGTCAGTCGCTCGAGCAAATGCAAGCGTCGCTCGAGCTGGCGGACTACCAAGACTGGACGCGCTACGACGAGCATTTCGATCTCAACGTCGAAGGCGTCTACCGCGAGCTGTCGAAATAGTCGTTGCGAGCCACCCAGCGGGTCTTTTTCGTGCTCGCCGGTCTCGCTCTGGCGGCGGCCGTGCTCGAGGTCGCGCTTGGCTTTGTGTTTTGGATGACGGAGCCGCCCGGTACGGTCATTCTTCGTGGGCAGGTCGCAGACGCTCCCTACGTCTACTATCGTCTGAAACCGGACCCGGGCGAAGGCATCAACGAAGACGGGTTCTATACCACGCTCGATAGAGCGAGGCGTCCCGGCAAGTTCCGCATCGCTCTCATCGGCGGGAGCGTCGCCAAGAATCTCGGTAAGTCGGTCGAGCCGTCCGGAGCGCTGATCCTGGAGTCCGCGCTCAACCGCACGCTAGGCACGACGCGTATCGAGCTGCTCGATGCCGGGACCTCGGGCTACATCTCCCAGCAAGAGCTCATCTCACTGCAGATGGTGGTGCAGCACTACGAGCCCGACATGGTCGTCGCGCTCGACGGGTTCAACGATCTCATGACCCTCGTGTTGAACGGAGACTCCGCGGTGTTGTCCGACTTGCCGCCTCACCACTGGCGCGCTTTTCACGTGATCGAGGACAACCGATACCGACGGACGTTCTGGTCGAGGTTCGCCCCGCTTTTTCGAAGCACCCGCCACGCGCTCGAGATCGCATCGGACTTCATCGACGGGTCGGACCCGGAAGATCTCTCGCACCTCACCCCGGCCATCCGGGCGGCCTTCGTGGAACGCTACTTGTCCGTCATCGCGGACACGCGAGATTTTGCGGCGGCGAAAGGCATGGACTATTTCGGCTTCCTCCAACCCATTCGGTTCTACGACGCCGGCAATGAGAAGGACTACGTGAGAGGGGATGGCGCGGAGGAGCTGACTCGCGTCTATCACGCGCTCGATCAGGCCTATGAGCGGACGGAGTATCTGGCGTCATTGTCTCGAACGCTCGACGAACATCAGGAGTGTTATCGGGACAACTGCCACATGAACGTAGACGGGCATCGGATCTTGTCCGAAGCGATGGCCGCGATCCTGGCGGAGAGAATCCGGCGTCATCCCCGATTCGTGATGCTAGAGTCGAAGTAATGCCGCAGCTAGAGCACATCGAAGCCATCGAGCGGCGCCTGTGGACGGCGGCCGACGGCTTGCGCGCCCAACTCGGATCTACGAACAATCCGCTCTAAAAAAGATAGTCCTTAAGTTATCTGTTATCAATAGATTACAATAGGTCTGAGACTTGACTTCTTATTAACATACACTTAATATATACTAATGATGGACGACGTCTCTACACTTCCAGGCGATGCGGCCAGAACCACCGAGCTGGCCGACGAGATTGCGGCGTTGTCGGCGCAGCTTCAAGCTTCGGACTACCGTCTACTCGTCATGATCCGAGAGTTCGACGAAGCGAAAGGCTGGCTGTGGCAAGGCGCCAAGTCGGGCGCGCACTGGCTGTCGTGGCGGATCGGGCTCGATGGAGGTGCTGCGAGAGAGCGGATCCGGGTCGCGCGGGCGTTGAAAGAGCTTCCTCTGATCAGCGCTTCCATGAGCAAGGGCGAGATCTCTTACTCGAAAGTCAGGGCGGTCACCCGAGTGGCGACGCCCGCGAACGAGAGTCGGCTCCTCACGATTGCGCTCGGCGGCACGGCCGGACAAGTGGAGAGGATCGTGCGCGCGTGGCGGAAGGTCGACGCGAGCCTCGAGAAAGCGCACGCGTGCGCGCAGCGAGACCAAGCGTCGTTGACCTCCTATGTCGATGACGACGGCATGGTGGTCATCAAAGGCAAGCTCCCGCCCGACATCGGTGCGGTGGTCGTCAAAGCGCTCGAGGCGGCTTCGGAGGGCTTGTACCGCGACGAGCCGGAGCGACCGGCGGCGCAGCGTCGCGCGGAAGCGCTGGGCGTGGTCGCGGAGTCCGCGCTGGCTTCGGGCCTCACCCCGGCGAGTAGCGCCGATCGGTACCAGGTCGTCGTTCATGTCGACGCGGAGGTGTTGGAGGACCCGGACGCCACGAGCCGCGACGGTCAATCCGTGCTCGAAGGCGGCATTGGCGTTTCCGCGGAAACGTCTCGCCGGTTAGCGTGTGATGCGACCGTCGTCGCGATGGTCCATGACGGTGACGGCAACCTGCTGGACGTGGGACGCAAGCGCCGGACCATTCCGACGGCGCTTCGACGCGCGTTGGATGCGCGCGACCCCCTCTGCGTGTGGCCGGGATGTGATTGCAAGTTCGTGCAAGGCCACCACATCGAGTTTTGGGCGAAGGGAGGCGAGACCAAGCTCGACAACCTTTGTAATCTTTGCTCCTATCATCACCATCTCGTGCACGACGGTGAGTACGGTGTCGAAAGACTCCCGAATGGAACCCATCGGTTCACCCATCCGAGCGGCCGAGAGATCCCCGCCGTGCCGGTGCCGCGAGAAGCCGCAGGGAAGCTCGCCGAAGTCGCTCTCGAAGGATGGGAGGGGCGGCCGAAGTGGGGCTACACTCGAATCGACCTCGACTACTTGATCGAAACGTCATGGATTCCGCCCGAGGGTAAGACGCATCCCTACTGGCGTGGCTAGTCCCGGAAGTCCTCCGCGGCGATACCGAGCTGACGCAGCTTTTGCTGCAGATTCTGGCGATGGAGTCCTAACGCTCTCGCGGCTTGCGAGACGTTACCGTTGTGCGTCTGCAGGGACTCGGTGAGCCTGTCGCGCTCGAAGCGCTCGATCACTTTCTGCTTCGCCGTTTGAAAATCATCTTCCGGACCCACCGAGACCGCGGCGGTTTGGCTCGGGACGGACACGACATCGGCGGGAAGGTCTTTGGGCTCGACGCTTGGGCCGGTGCAAAAGATCGAAGCGCGCTCGATCGCATTCGAAAGCTCGCGGACGTTCCCCGGCCACGGATAGCTCATGAGCGCACTCTCTGTCTCCGCGGAGAGTCGAAGCGGGCGGTTCGCGTGCTTTTCGAGGAAGTGGCGTGCGAGCACGGCGATGTCTTGTCCTCGCTCGCGTAGAGGAGGCATCGATAAATCGACGACTTTGAGGCGAAATAGTAGGTCTTCTCTGAACGTACCCTCCGATACCGCGCTCTTCAGGTCTCGATGCGTGGCAGCGAGGACCCGCACATCGACTCGGATCGCTCGGCCTCCGCCCAAGGGCTCGACTTCGCCCTCCTGGAGCACTCGCAGAAGCTTTGCTTGCGCGTCGATCGCCATGTCGCCGACCTCGTCGAGAAACAAAGTGCCGCCGTCGGCCTCCTGAAACTTTCCGGCGCGGTCTCGATCCGCGCCCGTGAAGGCGCCGCGCCGATGACCGAACAGCTCGCTCTCGACGAGCGTGTCCGGGATGGCAGAGCAATTGACGGTGACGAAAGCTCCACGAGAGACGTTCGAAAGCTCATGGATTTGGCGAGCGACCAGCTCTTTTCCGGTCCCGCTCTCTCCGAGAATGAGCACCGTCGCGCTCGTGGGGGCCACGCGCTCGAGCGCCTCTTTCAGCGTCTTGATGGCCGGGGAATCCCCGACGAGAGTGCTCGGGCCGCGCAGGCGCCTCACTTCTTCCTTCAGGTGTCGATTGTCTCGCCGCAGCCGACGGCCCACGAGCGTCGTCTCGACGACGTGACGAAGGGCTTCGATCTCGTAGGGCTTCGCAACGAAGTTCTCCGCGCCGCTCTTTACCGCGGCGATGGCGGTGTCGAGGGTCGCGTCCGCGGTCACCACGATCACCGGCGGGGAAGCGGGAAGCTTCATCATCTCGGCGAGCGCCGTTTGACCATCCATGATCGGCATTCGCAAATCCAACAACACGAGATCGAAGCTCGAGCGTGCGACCGCCTCGATCGCTTGGGCCCCGTTCTCACACTCGACGGTGTCATATCTCGAGGCCCCAAGGGCTCGGACGGCCGCACGGCGCGCCGCGGGCTCGTCATCACAAACCAGAACACGCACTTTGCGCTCACCCATCGACAGGTACCTCCACTCGAAAAACGATGCGGCCCGCCTCGCCCGTGAGCCCGACGGTGCCACCGAGCTCTTCGACGCGTTGCGAGACCAGCGCGAGCCCCAATCCGGTGCTGGAAGGATCCGCGGGTTTCTTTCCTCCGAGAACGAAGGGACTGAACAGCTCCGAGACGACCTCGTCGTCGAGCGGCTCGCCTGCGTTCTCGCACTCGAACGTCAAATGATGGTCCTTGCGCGCGAGACGGAGCTTGACGGTGGAGCCGTCGGGAGCGTGTCGCACGGCGTTGACCATCAAGTTGAACACGATGGTTTGCCACGTCGCGGGCGTTCCGGGGGTCTGGCCGCAATCGTCGTTCACGAGGCGTTCGATAGCGATTCCCCGGCGACGAGCCTCGTGGTCGAGGACATAAGCCGCGGAAGCCACCACGTGGGCGACGTTCGCCGATGTCGCGTCGGGCTGAGGACGAGCGAAGCCCAAAATCTCGTGCGCGACCTCGCTCAACCGATCGACTTGCTCGACGATGACGGTCAGATCTTTGGCGTGCTCGCTATCGGGATCGTCTCGATGGAGCTCTTCACGCACGGTCTGTGCGAGGGCTTTCATGGAGGAAAGCGGGTTCTTGAGCTCGTGAGCGAGCGAAGCGGAGACCATCCCGAGCATCGACAGCCGCTCCTGGTCGGACAATCGTCTCTCGGCCGCGAGTCGGGCCGCGGCCAGTCGTCGAATCTCGAGCGCAGCGCCGAGCTGGTCGAGCCCGAGCCGGATGCTCTCCATCTCGCCGTCTTCGTAGCCGCCTCCGATGACACTCGTCGGAATGACGAGGGTCTCGTCGAGCTCTCCACCGACGCGCAAAGGAAAGACCGCATGGAGCTCGTGAGTCGCGAGAACACCGGCGAGGGCGGGGGTCGGTGCATGAAGGCGATTGAAAGCTTCGCTCCGCGAATCTCGAAAGTGCTCGCTCAACGCGGCGTGAAAGCTTTCGTTTGCCGGCGCGAAGCGTGCCGCGGTGCCCGTCCACTCTCCGATGGAGAGCGCGACGAACGACTTCAGTTCGCCCTCGGAGAGGTCTAGATTCCGGATGCCATCCGACAACGAGGCGAGCTTTTCGTGCGGGATGCCGCGCCGAAAGAGTCGGGCCAGCTCGGGTGAGCGTCGGGAGACCCAACGGGTGAGTGGGCTCAAGAGCAGTCCGGCGAGGATCGCGACCACGATGCCCCACGCGATCACCCGATGGAACACGGGATGGCCCGACGCGCCGAGCACCGGACCTCCCAACAA
>JAJCXL010000133.1 GCA_029263435.1 Acidobacteriota bacterium
GGTGCGCTGAGCACCGAAGCGAGTGCGCGGATGTGGCCGACGGTCTCTCGATAGTCGGACAGCACCCTCGTGCCGCAGAGAAACTCGACCCGGGTGCCGCCTTTGACTCGCTCGACGCCTCGGACGACGATGGCGCCGACCTCCGAGGTCGAACGGGGGTGCGTGCCGCAGCAAGCTTGCTCGTCGTAACCCTCGACCGAGACGATGCGAAGCGCTTCTCCCTCCGGCGGCGGCTTACGAAGATCGAGCTTTCGCGCCTCGGCGGCGGAAACGATCTGGCTATCGATAGACGCCGCTCTCCAAACGACGTCATTGGCGGAACGCACCGCGCGGCCGACCGCACCGGGAGCGAGCTTGGCGACGTCGAGGTCGATGGTGGAGACCGCGCCCCCCAAGTGAAATGACGTCGTGTGCGCGTCGGCTTCTCGAACGAAAGCCGCGGAGAGAATGTGCTGGCCGCAGTGTTGCTGCATGTGATCTTTGCGGCGAGCGACATCGATCTCACAATGTACGTGGGTTGCTTCGGGCTTGCGCTCGACGAAGTGAAGCACTTCATGCTCGGGCGTCTCGACGACCCGCGTGACGGCAATGCCGTCGATGGTGCCAAGGTCGTGGGGCTGGCCTCCGGATTCCGGATAGAAGTGGGTCGCTGCGAACACGATCGCGAGACCATCGTCGGTCTCGCGCGTGTCGAGAATGTCGGCGTCGAAGGAAGTGACGTAAGGGTCGGCTAGATAGAGTCGTTCAGTCATTGGAGATAGATGGCTCCCGATGCAGTGTTGAACAAAACTACGGTCTCGTCGGTGCGGACCCACGCCTCGTCGACGAGCGTTCGAAGCGAGGCGAAGCAGGCGCCACCTTCCGGGCAGCACATGACGCCTTCTGCCGTGCTGACCTCCGCCGCTCCCGACTCGAGCGCATCGTCCGAGACCGCGGTCGCGAGTCCTCGAGAGCTTCTCAATACGCGAAGCGCCAGAAAATCTCCCAATGCTTTCGGGACCCTCAGCCCCGGGGCTCTGGTGGCGGCGTTCTCCCAGGGCACACACTCGCTCGCGCCGGTCTCCATCGCCCGAAGCAGAGGGGCGCACCCGGTCGCTTGTACCGCGACCATGCGCGGCCGGCTAGAGTCGATCCAGCCGAGAGATTCCATCTCTTCGAATGCCTTCCACATCCCGATGAGCCCGGTGGCACCCCCGGTAGGATAGAGGATGACATCGGGAAGAGTGCCGCCGAGCTGCTCGAAAAGTTCGTAGCCCATCGTCTTCTTGCCTTCGATCCGGTAAGGCTCCTTCAACGTCGACACGTCGTACCACCCGTGCCGCTCGCAGTCCTTGGCGACTTGGCGCCCCGCATCCCCGATGAGTCCTTTGACGAAGCGGACATCCGCGCCGGCCGCTCGCGCTTGTTCGACCGCCCCTCGTGGTGCATCTTCCGGGACGACGACGTGAGCCGGCAGCCCGGCGCGCGCGGCGTAAGCGGCCAGCGCTGCTCCGGCGTTTCCCGCGGAAGGGCAGGCGAGCTCGGTCGCGCCGAGGGCTTTGGCCATCGGCACCGCGACCGCCATGCCTCGGGCCTTGAAGCTCCCGGTAGGATTACCGGACTCGTCCTTGATGAACAGGCGAGAGAGTCCGAGAGTCTCGGCAAGCTTCGGCGCTGGGATCAGCGGCGTGCCGCCCTCGCCGAGGAAAATATCGTCGCGCTCCACGGGGGGCAGGACCTCGCGATAGCGCCACAAGTCGAAGGGGCGCTCTCGAAGGGCCTCCCGAGTCATCGAACTGCGCGCGCGGTCGAGATCGTAGCGAGCCAAAAAAGGCGCGCCGGATGGAGAGAGGTGCTGGGCTTGGTCGGCAGGAAAGTGCTCGCCGGTGCGCGAGCATTCGAGATGGGTGAGACAGCTCGTGGCCATTTCGGGAGGCTTCAGCCCGTCAAATGGTCATGAGCTCCTGTTCTTTTTTCTTGACGATGGCATCGGCCTTCTTGACGTGCTCGTCCGTCAAATCTTGGACGTCCTTGAGGGCGCGCTTTTCGTCGTCTTCGGAAATGTCTTTGTCCTTGAGCATCTTCTTCAGTCGATCGTTCACGTCTCGCCGGACCTGTCTCAGCGCGGTGCGACCTTCCTCGCCGAGCTTGCCGACTTGTTTGACGAGGAGCTTGCGGCGCTCTTCGGTGAGGGGAGGGATCGGCAAGCGCAACGTCTTGCCGTCATTGGCGGGGTTCAAACCGAGATCCGAGGACAAGATCGCTTTTTCGATCGCTTCCAGCATCGGAGGCTCCCACGGCTGGATCGTGATGAGGCTTGGCTCGGGTACCGCGAGCTGTGCGACCTGATTGATGGGGGTCGGATTGCCGTAGTAGTCCACTTTCACGGAATCCAAGATGGCCAGCGAGGCGCGACCGGTGCGGACCGTGGACAGTTCTTTTTGCAGCACCTCTAGCGACTTGTCCATACGCTTCTTGGCGTCTTCCATCAGCTCACTAACCATGACGGGCTCCTTTGAGTTTGTGTCGAGCGCGCTAACGTTCGACGCGGGTACCGACGCTCTCACCCAGCACCACCCGCTTCATGTTTCCGGGCTTTCTCACATCGAAAACGATGATGGGGAGAGAATTATCGAGGCACAACGAGATCGCGGTCGTATCCATCACCTTCAGCTCTCGTTCCAGGACCTGCATGTAGGTGATCTTCTTGTAGAACTCAGCATTGGGATCCTTCTCGGGGTCGGCCGAATAAATGCCTTCGACCCGGGTACCTTTGAGAATGATCTGTGCTTTGATCTCCATCGCGCGGAGAGCCGCTGCGGTGTCGGTCGAAAAGTAAGGATTGCCGGTTCCCGCCGCGAAGATAACGAGACGACCTTTCTCGAGATGTCTCATCGCGCGGCGTCGAATGAAAGGCTCCGCGACCTCGCGCATCTCGATCGCGGACATCACCCGGGTCCGGGTTCCCAATTTCTCGAGCGCGTCCTGGAGTGCCACCGCGTTGATGACCGTCGCCAGCATGCCCATGTGATCGGCTGCTACCCGGTCCATGCCTTTGGCGGTCGGGGCGATCCCACGAAAGATGTTACCGCCGCCGATGACGACGGACGTCTGCACGCCGAGATTGTTGACTTGATGGAGCTCGTCCGCCATGACGGCGGCGACGTCCGGATCGATTCCGAATGAGCCCGTGCCCATGAGAACCTCGCCGGATAGCTTGACGAGAATGCGATCGAAGGCGGCTTTGTCTGCCATGAGTGGTCGCAGCTTACCCCGTTAGGCGCCTCTACGCGAGAGCGAAAAAGCGACCTAGAGTGCTTCGCCGCGCTCGAAGCGCACGAACCGCCGGACTTGAATGTTCTCCTTCATCACGGCGATCTTCGACTTCAAGAACTCGTCGACCGACTGCTCCGGATTCTTGACGAAAGGCTGCTCGAGAAGGACGTTCTCCGAGTAGAACTTCGAGAGCTTCCCCTCGACGATCTTCTCCACGATGTTGGCAGGCTTTCCGTCGGCCTCGGCTTGGCTCTTGAGGATGTCGCGCTCCTTGTCGAGGGCGTCCGCAGGGACCTCCTCGCGTCGCACCCAACGCGGGGCGGCCGGAGAGGCAGCGGCCACTTGCATCGCGATGTCCCTGACGAGCTCTTTGAACTCGTCCGTGTTGGCGACGAAGTCGGTCTCGCAGTTCACCTCGATGAGGACGCCGACTCTTCCGCCGGTGTGGATGTAGGAGCCGACGGCTCCTTCGCTCGTCGATCGGCTGGATTTCTTCTCGGCGGCGGCCTGGCCCCTTATACGAAGGAGGGTGATGGCTTCGTCGATATTACCTTTGGTTTCTTGAAGCGCTTTCTTGCACTCCATCAAACCCGAGCCGGTTTTCTCCCGGAGCTCTTTGACTTGCTGCGCAGAAATAGTGCTCATCGTTTGCCTCGTTCTCGAATGTTCCAATGAAGCCTCGGCGAAACGAGCCTCCGCCGAGGAAAAACCTTTCGCGTCGAGCGACGGACTTGCTCTAGGCCGGCGGGGTCGTCGCGGGCGCGGGTGTCTTTGCGCCCTCTTCGGGGGCCGGGGCTTCGGCAGCGGGTGCAGCCGGGGCCGCGTCGCCCACCGGAGTGACCGCGGGCGCTTCCGCCTTGGCTACCGGCGCGTTCTTGTCGCCGTCACTCTCACCAGAATCGTCGGAACCTTCGGGGACGTCCGAGACCGGGGGCTGGTCGAGCCCGGCCGAGGCACGTCCGGCGAGGACGGCATCGGCGATACGCGAGGTGAAGAGCTTGATGGCCCTAAGCGCGTCGTCATTTCCCGGGATCACGTAGTCGACGACGTCAGGGTCGCAATTCGTGTCGACGATCGCAATCACCGGAATACCGAGCTTGCGGGCTTCGTGGACCGCGATCTCCTCGCGATTGGCATCCACTACGAACACGGCATGCGGAAGCCCGCCCATGTCCAAGATCCCTCGCAAGTTCTTGTCGAGTCGCTTGCGCTCTTTGTCGAGCCGCGAGAGCTCTTTCTTCGAAAGCTCCTCGAATCGGCCTTCCTCCATCATCGCGGTGAGCTCTCGCAAGCGCGAAATGCTCTTCTCGATGGTGACGAAGTTCGTGAGGAGGCCACCCAGCCAACGCTGGTTCACGTAGTACATCCCCGCGCGAACGGCTTCTTCGGCGACGACTTCCTGCGCTTGTCGTTTGGTACCGATGAAGAGCACTTTCTTGCCTTCGGCACCGAGCTGGGTCGCGAACTTGAGCGCGTTTTTGAACAGCTTGAGCGTCTTTTGGAGATCGACGATATAGATGCCGTTGCGCTCGCCGAAGATGTAGTCGCGCATCTTCGGATTCCAGCGCTTCGTTTGATGGCCGAAGTGGACGCCCGCTTCGAGCAACTCTTTCATCGTAATGGAAGACAAAATTCCCCCTACCGCTTGGAGTACTGGAATCGCTTGCGTGCGCCCGGCTGGCCGTACTTCTTGCGTTCCTTGATGCGCGCGTCGCGCGTCAGGAACCCGCCTTTTTTGAGGGTGCCGCGTAGCTCTTGGTTGAAGTTGCAAAGTGCGCGGCTGATGCCGAGTCGCATCGCCCACGCTTGACCGGTGGAGCCGCCACCTTTGATGTTGGCGTAGATGTCGAACTTCTCGGTCGTCTCCGTCAGTGCCAGAGGCTGTTTGAGAAGCATCTTGAGTGCGTCGCTCGGAAAGTACTCTTCGATCGGCCGCTTATTGATGTTGATCTGGCCGGTTCCCGGTCTCAGGTAGACACGGGCGATAGAGCACTTCCTCTTGCCGGTACCGTAATATTGAATCTTCGTTGCAGACAAACCTAGTTGCTCCTTCTATAAAGCCGGAGAATGGTGTGGTGCGAAAGGGTCTTGCGTTGGCCGCAATCGTGGCGTGGGCTCACGCAGGGCGAAAGAAAATGCTTCAAAGCTTAGCGTGGCACGCGCGTGGCCATCGCGAGGGGGGCGGGTTGCTGGGCCTCGTGCGGATGTGCTCCTCCGCGATAGACCTTGAGCTTCTTGTACTGCGCGCGCCCCAAGCGGTTTTTGGGGAGCATTCCCCGTACCGCGGCCTCGATGAGACGCTCGGGGTGTTTGCTACGGACCTGCGCGGCCTTGAAACCGCGAATACCGCCCGGATAGCCGGAATGTCGGTAGTAGGTCTTGTCCTCTTCCTTGCGTCCGGTCAGTACGACTTTGGCAGCATTAAGGACGATGACGTGGTCTCCGACATCCACGAACGGAGCGTAGGTCGGTTTGTCTTTGCCAGTGAGGACAGTGGCGATTCGGCTCGCGAGACGACCGAGTACCTGGCCCTCGGCGTCAACGACATGCCAAGCGCGTTTACTGGCGTCTGCTTTCACGAACGTGGTCGCCATGGTTCTCCTTGGAAATAGACTTCAGGGAAAAATCGGGCTATGGACAAATCGCCCAAACGCATAATTTAAGTTTCGTTAGAGGGATTGTCAAGGGAAAAGCATGAGGCCGCTCCGGCGCGGCTCGACGTCAGCGGCCGCAGGATCGATCTCTTTTCGTAGTGTTCGTTAGAATTTGGCAGCGGCCGAATGAAGTAATTTATGAAGGTTGAGGAGCAATAAGTTCTCCGAATTGGATTTTTTTTCTGTCGCTCGAGGCGGCTCAGCCCGAGCCAGACCCGGCCTCGGCCCGCCACATGTTGGGGTGAGGCGCACGAATCGCCGCTCCAGATTGCGGTTTTGACAATTCGGTGATGCCGTCGTTTCGCCTGATAAATGAGGGGAAATCCCTCCAAAAAGTAATTGACGGCTAAAGAGTCATGCTCGATAATAACCTAAAGATTCCAGGACAGTTGCAGCCGTTTTTTGCTTGACATAACGTTTCTTTATGTCTTAGGCTCATAAAATACTTTAACATCTTCCTGGTAAGTGTCGTTGATAACAAGTTGTACCTAGGGAGTTCCGACTCATGGGTTTCTTCAGCAAGAAGAAAAATCTCGTAGGACTCGACATCGGCTCCGGCTCGGTGAAGGCCGTCGAGATGAAGCCCGGCAAGGGCGACACTTGGCAGCTCACGAATGTGGGTGTCGAGCTACTGCCCCAGGAAGCGATCGTCGATGGTCAGATCATGGATTCGACCTCCGTCATCGACGCTATCCAGAGGCTCTTTTCCGAGAACCGGATCAAGACGCAGGATGTCGCGACTGCCATCAGCGGCAGCTCCGTCATCGTCAAGAAGATTCAGCTCCCCTCGATGAGCGATCAAGAGCTCGCCGAGTCTATTCATTGGGAAGCGGAACAATACATCCCTTTTGACATTCAAGAGGTCAACCTCGACTACCGAGTGTTGGATCCCGGGGCTCCCGGCGGCAACATGGACATCCTGCTGGTCGCCGCGAAGAAAGACAAGATCAACGACTATCAGAGCGTCATCACTCAGGCGGGACGTAACCCCGTCGTCATGGATGTCGACTCGTTCGCCCTGCAGCACGCCTATGAAATGAACTATGGCGTCGAGCCCGGCCGCATCGTGGCCATGGTCAACATCGGCGCCAGCCAAGCTAACATCAATATAGTGCGTGGCGACACGTCGATTTTCACGCGCGACATCACCACCGTCGGCGGAAACCAGTTCACCGACGCCATCCAAAAAGAGCTTAGCGTCGGTTTCGACCAAGCCGAGAACCTCAAGCAGGGGCATGGCGAAGGCGCGGAATCGGTCGCGGGGATCCTTCAATCGGTCTCTGAGTCGGTGTTGCTCGAAGTTCAGAAGACGTTCGACTTCTTCAAGGCGACGACTTCCGAAGACCGGATCGACCGCGTCGTACTCAGCGGCGGCAGCGCCCGCATCCCGGGGCTCGCCGATGCGATGTCCGAGCGCTTCGATAGTCGCGTCGAGATTTTCAACCCGTTTCAGACGGTCACCTACAACCCCAAGGATTTCGAGGCCGAGTTCCTAGAAGAAGTCGGCCCCGCCTGCGCCATCGGCGTCGGACTCGCGATGCGCAAACCCGAGGAAGGGATCAACCTCCTCGGCACGTCGGAGTCTTCCGGCGCCGGCGCGGTGATGATGGACGCGGCGATGGTCTCCGGCGATGCGTCCGAGAGAAAAGGCGTATTGGCGGGCATCCTCATCATGGGGCTCGTCGTAGGACTGATCGCCTTCCAGTGGTTCTCAGCCTCGAGTGCGATCGGCAACTTGGATCAGAAGCTCAACGAGCTTCGCCAGGAACAGGCCCGGCTCGCCCCAATCATCGTTCAAGTCGAGGAGTACCAGGCCAAGCTCGCTGAGCTCGAAGAAAAAGAACGCCTCATCGAGCGGCTCAAGAGCGTCCGTGAGGGCCCGGTCCGAATGTTGGATGCGCTCTCTGGTGAGCTGCCCGACTTCGTGTGGTTGACGGAGCTCAACCAGCGGGGTCCGACGGTAACCATCGACGGCATGGCCGCCTCGCTCGTGAGCGTTGCGGACTACATCCGCAAGCTCGAGGACAGCGATTGGTTTCAAGGCGTCGAGCTCATCAACGCGGAAGTCAACGCCCGCGAAGAGCAAGAGTTCACGCAGTTTCAGTTGAGAACCCAAATCGTGTCGCCTTCGGCCCCACCCGCGACCCCGCCAGGTGCAGCCGCGCCGGGAACGGCGGCGCCTGCAGGAGCGCGCTAGTCATGGACGCGATGATGGAGACCGTGAAATGAGCAAGCTCAGCTTCGGTGCACAAATTCTCGTCTTCGCCATACTAGGCGCGGTGCTCTACGGAGTTTTCTACTGGTGGTTCTACAGCCCGATGCAAGAAGAGATCGCGACCAAGACGGAGCAGCAACGGGTCCTCGACGCGGAAGTTCAAAATGCGCGTACCACCGCGGCACGTCTCCCGGAATTTCGGCGAGAAGTCGAGCGCAAAGAAGCCACCCTTCAGGCGCTGTCGCGCATCCTTCCCAGCGAGAAGGAAGTCGATGACCTGATGCGGAAAGTGCAACAGCTCGCGGCGGAGTCCAGCCTCGATGTGCTGCGCTTCCGGCCGGAGGCCATGCGCCCCCAAGAGTTCTATGCGGAGTTTCCCATCACGCTCGATCTGGATGGGAGCTATCACAACCTCGCTTATTTCTTCGACAGGCTGAGTCGCCTATCGCGAATCGTCAACGTGACCAATCTCAACGTAGAAGCGAAACGCGACCCGACTTTATCGTCAACTATCAGCGCCACGTGTACCGCGACGACGTACGTCTTCATCGACCGGCCGCCGCCAGCACCTGGCGCGGCAGCTCCTGGAGCGGCAGCACCTGCTCGTTAACCGGATCCGCAACCATAATTGACTAATTCGGACAAACATATGTTTCCACTGCGCGAGGTACGAGTCATGCGAACGCGACAACTGCTAGGCAGTTACGCCCTCGTAGCCTTTCTCATGGCCGTCATCGGCGGCGTCGCAGCCGCCCAGCAACCGCCACCCGCCGCGGGAGCCGAGGAGCAGATCCCACCCGAGGGTGGCGCCATCGAAGAGATCCCCGAGGGCATCGAGCTCGCGGAGGGCTCCGGCTACAACTACGAATCAGGCGGAAGGCGTGATCCTTTCATCAGCCTCGCGCTTGGCGTCAATGTCCTCGATCCAGATGCCGCCCGGCCGCCGGGACTCCAGGGAATGCTCATTCAAGAGGTGAGTCTGAGAGGCATCGTCAAGACCACCGATGGATACATAGCTATGATTCAGGGAACCGATAACAAGAGCTACTTCGCAAGGGACAGTGAGCGTCTCTATGACGGTCATATTCAGGAAATCAGGGACGACCGCGTGATTTTCCGCCAAGAGATCCGAGACCCTTTGCGCATCGAACAATCCCAAGAAGTTGAGAAAACGCTTCATCCGGTGGAGGAGCAACGATGAAACCTTCGAGGTCCGTGGTCCGACCCCTGCTTCTCATCATGTCGATGGCAATGATGCAGGTGGCGGAGATATCCGCTCAACCCCAGGGGAGTGCCAATCCGGCTCCCGGGACCGTGAGCGCCGTCCGCTTCCACGTCGCGCCAGGCCAAACTCGCGTTTGGCTCGAAACCGCTGGAGCTGTTCTTTACACGAACTACAGTCCGGACCCGTTGACTTTGGTCGTGGACCTGCCCGGGGTCGACATCTCCGGTTTGCCGCCGCGAACGGTCGTCGGGAGTCGAGAAGTCGACGCTATCCTGGCCACTACCCTCGAGGGGGTCGGCGGCAAACAACTGTCGCGCATCGAGATCAAGTTGGCGACGATCGTCCCGTACCAGATCAAGGGCTCGGAGCAGTCGCTCAACATCGTGTTCGACGGCGCGGAGCCCGTGGCTTCGAGCTCGCCCGAGCAGCTGGCCGCTCCGTCGACGCCGTCACTCGCGATCGAGGAAGCTGAGCCCATTGTCGAGGCTTACTTAACACCACAGGCGCCGACGGAACCTAAGCCATCGCAGGCGCCAACCGTGTCGGACACGCCGGCCACTTTCATCAATAGCATCTCCCATGCCGTCGAGGGCGAGGTTCTCAAAGTACGTCTCGCCGCCGATGGCCGTCTCGACTACACGAGCTTCGAGCTAGAGAACCCGGCCCGTCTGGTCTTCGATTTCAACGGTGTGTTGAACGCGGTCCCCACGCGCGCAATGGACATCGAGTCTCTCGGCGTCTCGAGAGTACGGGTCGCGCAGTTCCGCGCTTCCGATCCTCAGATCACCCGCGTCGTCTTCGATATGTCGACCTCGATGCCCCATCGTGCCAGCGAGGAGTATGAGGGCTTGGAGATTGCGTTCGCTCGATCGCGCGATTCCTTCGCACCTGCCGCGACGTTCGCGTCCATTCAACCGGACGAGCCGGAAACGCAACAGCTCCCGCCGCTGCCGACTCCCGCCGGCGAGCCTGCCATCGAGAGCACTCCAGCGCTGGCCTATGAGCCCGCCCCGGAGAGTCCCGTCAGCATCGACGAGAACGCGGCGATGGAGAGCGAGATGGAGGCCCCTAGCCAACCCGTCACGACCCTCACCGCCAACGCTGAAGGTGCCTATGTCGTACGCGACGCAGCGATGACCGAGACGGCCACCGCACCGAGTCAGGACTTCTCACTCACGAACCCTGCGTTGCTGCCTATGCTTCCGGTGCCTCCGGCCCCGCAAGACATGACCCCTGAACCGGCGGCCAACCGACAAGGTTTTCTCGGCTCCAACCCCGGCGAGATTCAATATGTCGGGGACCTCATCAGTCTCGACTTCAAAGACGGTGATATCCAGGACATCTTCCGGCTGTTCGCGGACATCAGCGGCCTCAACATCGTGGTCCAGCCCGGCGTCTCGGGGCGCATCACGCTCAAGTTGACCGAGGTCCCTTGGGACCAAGCGCTCGAGCTCGTCCTCAAGACCAACAAGCTCGGCTTCATCGTCGAAGGCAACGTCATCCGCATCGCTCCTCTCTCCGAGCTTGCTTCGGAAGAGGCGGAAAAACGCGCCCTAGCGGAAGAAAAAGCGCTCGCCGGTGACTTGATTACGGATACGCGAATCCTCAGCTACGCGAAGTCCGACGAGATCATGCCCCTGCTCCAGCGCAACCTCTCCCCCCGGGGCGACATCGTCATGGACGCGCGTACCAACACCGTCATCTTCACCGACCTGAACGCCCAGGTGAACTCCATCCACGCGCTCATCGACCAGCTCGACACCCCGATCCCCGGTGTGGAGATCGAAGCGCGCATCGTAGTCACGACCCGCACCTTTGCGCGTCAACTCGGCGTCCAGTGGGGCTTCACGAGCAACCAGACTCAGGCTCTCGGAAACACCACCGAGCTGACCTTTCCGAACCGTATCCAACTCGACGGCCAATCCGTAGGGTCGAGCTCCGCGCGCAACTTCAGTGTTCCCGGAGCCTCTACCGGCGGCCTCGCCCCACCGGTCTTCGACGAAGGCACCCTCGCCGTCCAACGTGGCTACGCCGTCAACTTGCCGTTCGCCGGGGCACCCACCGGCGCGGTCGGACTGTCTCTCGGAAGCATTACCGGCGCCTTCAACATCGACGCCGCCATCTCGGCCGCCGAGAGGCGCGGTCAAGTCCGCATCATCTCGGCCCCGAAGATCATCACCCAGAACAACAAGCCCGCCGAGATCAAGCAGGGTACGACGTTCCCGGTGCAAGTGGTCGCGAACAACACCATCACGGTTCAGTTCAAGGAAGCTCTCCTCGACCTCGCCGTGACGCCGCAAATCACAGGCGCCGACACCATCATTCTGGATATTGAAGTGAACAACGACTCTCTCGACTTCGGTCGTGCGGTCAACGGTATCCCCAGCATCGTCACCCAGGCGGCGACGACCCAGGTCCTCGTGGCTGACGGGTCGACGACGGTTATCGGTGGCGTCTTCGTGAACACCCAACAGCTCGAGGAGCAGTACGTGCCCCTCCTGCATAAGATTCCTGTCCTTGGCTACCTCTTCAAGACCAAGAACGTAGACACCCGGAACGAAGAGCTCTTGATTTTCCTGACTCCGCGGATCCGCAAGGACACGATTTAGGAGGGGCTCGATGA
>JAJCXL010000134.1 GCA_029263435.1 Acidobacteriota bacterium
TAATTCTCGGGCCCTTTTGCGCGCTGGCTTCGTTGCGCCTTCTCAAAATATGCCCAATATGTCTTCGTCGGCACGTCTCGCCAGCACACAAAATGACCTCGAGACTTATGCAACGATTCACTGATGCAGGGGACTAGCGCGTCGACGAGACCGCTCCACGGTGGGGGCTCTCTTGTTTCCGGTTGATCTAGAATAGAGATGTGCTCATCAGAGTAGCTCTCGTCATCGTCTCGATCTTCTCCGCGGTGGTCGCCACCGCGCAGCCCTGTGTCTCAGGCCGCTCCGCGGGCTTTCCGTGCAACCGCATCGGGCTCCTTTCGTTCATGTCGTTGAGCGAGCTTTCGGCTGCGGGCTCACAAGCCAACGACTTGTGGGGGTGGACCGACAACGCATCCGGCCGCGAGTTTGTCCTCTTGGGGCTCGGGAACGGGACCGCCTTCGTCGAGATCACCAACCCCAGCGCTCCGAGGCTCGTGGGACATTTGCCCGCCCATGGTGCCTCGAGTCCGTGGCGAGATATCAAGGTTTTCAAGCACCACGCGTTCATCGTCTCGGAAGCGCCGTCTCATGGGCTACAGATTTTCGATCTCCTCGAGCTCGTAAAGGCGGTGGGTCCGACGGTTCGATTCTCGGAGACGATTCATTTCACCGGTGAAGGTTTGTCGAACGCGCACAACATTGCGGTCAACGAAGACAGTGGGATGGCCTATGTCGTTGGCTCGAACTTGTGTCGCGGCGGCTTATACATTCTCGACATCGACAAGCCTCGACAACCTCGGGAAGCGGGCTGCTTTTCAGAGGATGGCTACACCCACGACGCGCAATGCGTGACGTATCACGGTCCCGACCGCGCCTTCGAGGGGCGAGACGTGTGTTTTGCGTTCAATGAGGACACGGTCACTCTCGTCGACGTGACCTCGCCCTCGAGTCCGCGTCTGATATCGCGAACCAGCTATCCCGGCGTCGGATACACGCATCAAGGGTGGTTGACGGCGGATCACCTGTTCTTACTCCTGGGCGACGAGCTCGACGAGGCGAATTTCGGTCACGAGACGTTGACGCGGATCTGGGACATGGCGAGTCTTCAGCGACCGAGACTGATCGGCGAGCATCGTTCGTCGAACAAGGCCATCGACCACAACATGTACATCCGCGACGGGCTCGTCTATCAAGCGAATTATCGGGCCGGCCTCAGAGTCTCGAATCTCGTTGACGTGGCTGCTGGACGCTTGATCCCCGTCGGCTTTTTCGACGTCTATCCGGCGGACAACCTCGCCGAGTTCGACGGCGCGTGGAGCGTCTATCCCTATTTTCCTAGCGGCGTCGTGGCGGTGAGCAGTATCGAAAAAGGTTTGTTCATTCTCGACCCTCGATTTTGATCCCAAGCCTGGGGCCGGTTGGCGTGTCGCGCTGCTATTCTTGACGCCGTGGGTCCATGCCTAGTGATGGGCCGTGACAGCGGATGTGGTAGAATTCATTTTCGTCACTCGCTCATCGACGGAGTCCACAAAACAACGGGAATCACGCGAGTGTCACTACGTCCGTCGGGGAGCCACTGGAAGTCCACACCTGCCCTCTGGATGACGGAGGCGCTATCGATTGTTTGACTTCGAAGTCGATGAATCTTTTCCAGGGCGCCGCAACCGTGCGCGCGATCCGAACGCCCCCGAGACGAGGGATTCTTTCGACGCCCCACCCACCCACGTCTTCTTACTCGCCGGGGACGGGACGGTTCGCCATCTCTCTTTGGGCAGACTCCCGGCGGAGCTCGGCGCGCGGGGCGCACTCGGTCCGCGACTCGAAGACCATCTAGCTCGGGAGTCCCGCCGAAGAGCCGCTGCTTGTATCGCGGACGCCGCGGCCGGGCAGCATCGCGAGTGCGAGGTCACCGACATTCACGGGCGGGTCTACTGGACCCGTTACGAGCCGGTGCGGTCCGCCGACGGTAAGGGCGAGGGCGAAGTGCTCGTCGTCGCAACCGACATCAGCTATAGCCGGCAAATGCACCATGCTTTGGTCAAATCCGAGCGGGAGTATCGCGAGCTCGTCGAGAATCTCAACGACATCCTGTTCTCGGTCAACGAGCGTGGCTATCTGACCTATATCAGTGCCGCGGTGACTACGGTGGCCGGCTACTCTCCACGAGAGCTGGTCGGGCGCCCCTTTCAGCAGTTCATTCACCCCGAGGATCTCCCGTCTCTGCTGGCGAGCTATGAGGCGACCCTGACCGGCGTGAGCGAGCCGAGCGAGTATCGCATCCGAACCCGCTGGGGAGACTATCGGTGGGTCCGCAGCCACTCGCGGCGCGCGACTCGCGATGGAGAGGTCACTGGGATCCGAGGCGTGATGCGCGATGTGACGGAGCGTCGCCGCGCGGAGGGCGCCTTGAAGGAGGCGGAGCAGCGTTACCGCTCGATGTTCGATAACGCTTTTTTCGGGATCTCGATCTCGACCCCCGACGGAAGGTTCCTCGACGTCAATCGTGCTTTGGTGGCGATGCTCGGCTACGAGAGTGCCGAGGTGCTCAAAGCCGTCGATATCGCGGACGCCCTCTACGTCGACCCGAAACAACGGAATCGGGTCTTGGACTGGGCCAGAAACGGCGACAGCGTCACGCCGATCGAAGTCCAATGGAAGCGCCACGATGGTGACGTCGTCATGGTGCGCCTCAGCGGAAGGGCCATTCGAGACGAGGACGACGCTTTCGTCGGATTCGAATGTATCGTCGAGAACGTCACCG
>JAJCXL010000135.1 GCA_029263435.1 Acidobacteriota bacterium
AAATCGAGTCGATCGCCATTCACGAGGTCAAGCTCGACCTCAAGCATTTCTTCGAGACCAGCTTCTCCCGCATCACCTACGACCATTTCCTCCTATTGGAGGTGACGGCGGACGGGACGACCGGATGGAGTGAGTGCGTCGCCAGTGAGACACCGTCCTATTCGTCGGAGACGGTCAAGACCGCCCTCCACGCCATCGAGGACTTTATCGCGCCCCGGGTTTTCTCCGAAGACTACGCGCATCCAGACGAGGTGCTGCCCTCTTTCAAGGCTATCCGCGGCCACAACATGGCCAAAGCGGCCGTAGAGATGGGGCTGTGGGATGCCTACGCGAAATCGCGAGGCGAGTCGCTGTCGAAGTCACTCGGCGGCACCCGCACCGAGATCGCGTCGGGCGTATCCATCGGAATCCAAGACAGCGTCGAGCAGCTGTTGGAGAAGATCGAGATCGAGCTCGCCGACGGCTACCGCCGCATCAAAATCAAGATCAAGCCCGGGTGGGACCTCGACATCGTTCGGCAGGTACGTGAACGGTTCCCGGATACGCTCCTCATGGTCGATGCCAACAGCGCCTATTCGCTCGCCGATGTCGCGATGTTTCAGGAAATGGACGCCTACGATCTGATGATGGTCGAGCAGCCACTCGACGACACCGACATGTGGGACCACGCGAGACTCCAAGAGAAGATCGAGACACCTATTTGTCTCGACGAGTCTATTCACTCCGTCGACGATGCGCGGCGGGCGATCGAGATGGGCGCGACCCGGATCATCAACATCAAAGCGGGAAGACTCGGGGGCCATTCGAGCTCCCGAGAGGTGCAACGTTTGGCGGACGAGCACGGTATTCCGGTTTGGTGCGGCGGGATGCTCGAAAGCGGAATCGGACGCGCCCACAACGTTCACTTGTCGACGCTTCCAAACTTCACGTTGCCGGGCGATGTCGCGGACTCCAAGCGCTACTTCGTCGAAGAGCTCATCGAGCCTTCGGTCCAAGTCCGCCCCGACGGCACGATCCAAGTCCCCGAGGGTCCCGGCATCGGCTACGAGGTACAGGAGGATCGGATCGCCAAACACCGTATCTCGCACCGCGTGTTGACGCGCTCTTGAAGCCAGGAGAATCGCTCCGGCCCGAGGTCGGGACGGGGCTCGTCATGACAACAAAGCGTCGGTGGCTCCTCGCGGCAATCGCGCTGTGGCTCGCCCACGGATGTGCGAGCACCCCGCAAATCGCGCCCGAGCCCAGCAGGGACGACAAGCTCTCTCGCCTTCTCAAGCTCGAAGACGAGCGATCGCTGGGTGATGGAGAGGTAGTCCTTGGATTGTCGGATTCGATTGCCAGAGTACGTGCCCGGGCCGCGGTCGTCTCCGCACGGGTCGGGGGCGTGGACGCCAATCAGCTGACGGCGTTACTCGACGACCCGACCGATTTCGTTCGGGAGAGCGCGGCCTTCGCTCTAGGGATACTCGATGGTGAGTTGTCGTCCGACGCTATTCAGGCGCTGACGTCTTCCCTCGAGGACGACAGTCTCACCGTTCGTGCACGGGCCATCGAAGCGCTCGGAAAGAAAGGCGACGCGGATTCGGCGGAGGCCATCGCGCGGGCGCTCGCGCGCACGGCCCCTCGGGGAGGTGAGCCTTACGAGTGGGCCGAAGACTTGGAAGTCTCCATCCCGCCGGGCGACGACCCTCGCCTCGACTTGCGCCTCGGGATCGTAGCGCTCGCGCGCAGAGCGAGCTTGCGCTGGAGCTGGGATCTGCTCGCGACACAAGGCTCGACACCTCGATACGTTTGGTGGCCTGCGGCGTGGGCAATGAGCGAGCTTCCCGGCGACGAGCGCGCGCCTCTCTTGCGCTACTTCGCCGGCTCGTTGGATCCCGAGCTACGGGTGTGGGGCGCCAGAGGTTATGGCTCGTTGCACGCGGAGGATGTGCCGCAACATTTGAGGCTCTTGCTCTCAGACCCGAGTGAACGGGTCCGGATCGCTACGATTCGTTCGATCGCTTCTTTGGGTTTGGCGGAAATGGCGCCGCAGCTCATCACTCTACTCGACAGCGACACGCTTCACGTCCAAGCCACTGCGCTCCAGGCGCTGGCAACGCTCGATGCGCCCATGACGGTCGAGACGTTGATCGACCAGATCGGAAACGAGAACGCCTGGCTCCGGGGACTCGCGCTGCCGGCGCTCGCCAAACAAGACATCGACGGCTTTTGGCTCCTCCTCGCGGGGTTGGGTCACGACCAAGCCTGGCAGGTACGCGCCGCCCTCGCCGACCTTCTCGGAAGAGTGCAAGGAGAACGTCCTCGCACCCTTCTTCGGTCGATGGCCGAGGAGCCGGATGCCCGGGTGCGGGCCCGTGCACTGACCGCGCTCGCGAGAGCCGAAGGCGATCCGGAGGACGCGAGTCCCATTCTGATCGAGCACTTGAAAGGCCCGGACCCTTTCGAGCGTCTCGCCGCGGCACAGGCGCTCGCGCGGATGGGTCGCTCCGAAGCGGGAATCTCCGTGCAGCAGGCATTTCTCGAGGAGGACAGCTCCGAGCCTCGGGTAAAAGCTCAGCTTCTAGCCGCTCTTGGCTCGCTCGATCCAACGCTGGCACGAGAGACCGCGCGAGCCGCGCTCGACGAGACGGACTTTCTTCTACGACGACAGGCGGCGGCGATCTTGTCGCGGCTCGAAGGGTCCCAGTTGACGGCGCGACCGCGACCGAGTGATCACGGCGTCGCCCACTACCGGTCGCTCGCCAACCCCCGCTACACCCCTCAAGCGTTCATCCGAACCGCGCGCGGGGAGCCTATCGAGGTCGAGCTGTTCGTGGCGGACGCTCCGCTCACGGTGCAGAATTTCATCCGCCTCGCTCGCAGCGGATTCTATGACGGACTTTCGGTGCACCACGTGGTGCCGAACGGAAGAGTCGAGACCGGCGACCCGAGAGGCGACGGCAACGGGGGTCCGGGTTACGCGATTCGATCGGAAGTGAACCCGCGCCCCATCGTCCGCGGGACCCTCGCCATGCTCAACCATGGCACTGATACCGCCGGGAGCCAGTTCTTCATCACGCACCTGCCCCAACCGAAGCTCGAAGGTACGGTCACGGTTTTCGGACAGGTTACCGGCGGGATGAACACCGTCGACAGGCTCGAGCCCGGTGACACGATCGAAAGTATTACCATCTGGGACGGCTATACCTCACCCTACCGTGCGCCCTGACTTCGACCTGATTGCCATCGACCTCGACGGGACGCTCCTGAGCTCGAAAGGCGAGATTTCCAGCGAGAACCTTGCCGTGGTCGCGGCATGCGCGCGGGCCGGGGTCGCCATTGCGATCGTGACCGGGCGACGCTTCCCCTCAGCCCGCCCCTTCGCAAAGGCTCTATCGGTAGGTGCAATGGTCGTAGCGAATAGCGGTGCGATTATCAAGGAAAGTGCGGATGGACCCGTGGTCAGACGACGGTTGCTCAATCGAGAGACCGCCGAGCTGGTCTTGGATCGAGCGCTCCTATCCGGCCACGAACCGGTGCTCCACGAGGGAGCGGACGCCGAAGGACACTTGACCATGCGTCGCGCGGCCTCCTCTCACCCTCACCTCGCGCGCTACCTCCACCAAACGGTGCCGCCCCCTAGCCTCGTGTCGTCGCTCCGGATCGCTCAGGATCCGGTCCAGGTCGGCTTTGCTTCGAGTGTCAACGGCGTCCGCGCCCTCGCGTCGAGTCTTCGCCAGGATTTGAAGGCGCGCGGGCTGAAGGCCAACCTCATCCGAACGGAGTACCCACGAGAGGATCTCGCGTTACTCGACGTTCTGGACGCTGAAGCGTCGAAAGCGAGCGCGCTCTCGTTTCTCGCACGGCGGAGAAAGGTGCCGCTATCGCGAACCTTGGCCATCGGAGATAACTGGAACGACGAGGACATGCTCGAAACAGCCGGGCTCGGGGTCGTCATGGCCAATGCCAGCCCGGAGCTTCTAGCCAAGGGGTTCGCCCAGACCGACAGCAACGACGACAACGGTGTTGCTCGAGCCCTTACCCGCTACGTGCTCCGCGGGACGGCTCCAAAAAAATAAGGGGGTGATTGCATCACCCCCGCTCTCATTACCCCTGAGGAAGTCGCTATTTCTTTTTTGCGGCTTTCTTTTTGGTAGCTTTTTTCTTGGTAGCTTTCTTCTTGGCTGCTTTTTTCTTCGTAGCCTTCTTCTTTGTAGCCTTCTTTTTTGCTGCCACTAGCTTCTCCTCCTCTCCTTAGGGGATGGAGCGGCACGGCTCGAGGAAACCGTTGGTGTCCACATCATGATTCTTCGTTTTCCATTCCTTCGAACGCCCACTCTTTTGCCAAACCAACCCACGATGCGACCTCTCCGAAATCCAGTCTCGAGAAACTCGGGATCAAGACTTCAGTCGCTCGCAACAACTACAACTCGTCTGAGTCTGGGTTTGGCATACTAGATGTAGCATATGAGAGGGTTTGGAACCTGTCAACCTTTTTTGTCGAAGAGAGACGAATGAAACCAGAGCGAAGAGAAACATGACCGTGGAGAAAGACCCGATCCGATTCGTGCTCGAAGGGGTGGATGGAACCGCTCGGAGAGGAACACTCACGACGCCGCACGGCGAGATCCCAACTCCCGCGTTCATGCCGGTCGCCACCCAGGGCACCGTCAAGACACTTACGACCCGACAAGTCGAACAGCTCGGTGCGTCGATCGTGTTATCTAACACGTATCACCTCATGCTGCGGCCGGGAGCCGATCGAGTCGCGCGGCTCGGCGGACTCCATAAGATGATGGCGTGGACGAAGCCCATCCTCACGGACAGCGGTGGCTTTCAGGTGGCGAGCCTCCAGGCGCTGCGCAAGATCGACGACGAGGCCGTGACGTTCCGATCGCATATCGATGGCTCGCTCCACGTTCTGTCTCCGGAAAAGGCCGTCGCGATCCAGGAGAAGCTTGGCTCGGACATCGCGATGGTGCTCGACGAGTGCGTGCTGTTTCCCAGTGACGAGGGCTCCGTACGGCGCGCGGCGGAGAGAAGTCTCGCTTGGGCCGAGCGGTGCAAACGCGCGCACCGCCGAGACGACCAGGCGCTGTTCGGGATCGTACAAGGCGGCGTCTACGAAGATCTTCGGAGAGACAACGCTCGCGCTCTCGTCGACCTGGACTTTCCCGGCTTCGGTATCGGTGGGCTCGCGGTGGGCGAGCCGTCGGATCTCACGAGAGACATCACCTACATCACGACCGAG
>JAJCXL010000136.1 GCA_029263435.1 Acidobacteriota bacterium
ATCCGACAGATCGGAGCCGAGAGCCGGCACGAGAAGCACGAGCGCGCCCATCGCCATCGAGACCAGCACGATGATGGACAGCGCGCGCTTGAGGAAGCGATCCGCGAACGCGAAACGATACTCCTGGTACAAGATCACGAAGGCGAGCGGCATCGATGCGTGATGCCCCACCATGTCGAGAAACGGGGACGCCTCCGCGTGAAAAGCAACCCGTTGACCCGTCAGCGCAAACACCGCCAGGGCAAGCATCCACAGGGCGCGCTTCCACGTCGACTGTCCGCCGGTCACGAACAGCAAAGGCACGATGAGCAAGCCGAACAGAGGCCCGAGCCCGTGGACAGCCGGAGGCCATGGTGCCAGTCCGGTCCGTGCGAGGTGGACGAAGTGCCCGAGGCTAGAGGCACTGCTCGCGAAATAGGCAACGAAAACCCAACGCCGCGCCGCGCGAGCTCCCTCCTCTCGCAGGACCGAATGAACGACGACGGCCGGTAGGAACGCCAGAGCTGAGTAGGCGACCGCGTCGAACGCTTCGGGCGTGACGCCGAGCCCGAACGCGGAAAGCTCGGAGACGAACCCGCGGAGATTCCAGACGAACCCGAGCGCCCCCGCGGCGAACGGTAGTCGGGTCGCGTCTGACCAACCAGCGCGTCCCACCATTAATAACAGCATCCCGTAGATGAGACACGCCGTGAGGTAGCCCATGGCGTGGAGCACGGGCGCGAGATCGGGCAGGGTCAAGAATCAGTGACCTGTGCGGCTACATCGACGAATCGGTAGACGTCCTCGAAGCTGTTGTAAAAAGGAGCGGGAGCCGCACGGATGACGTCTGGCTCACGCCAATCGCAAACGATGCCGCGAGCGCTCAACCCGTCGAAGACCGCGCGGCCGGTTCCGCCGCGGACCCGAAGCGAGAGCTGAGCGCCCCGACGGTAGGGATCCCGAGGAGTCAACACTTCGACGGTCTCCGCAAGACGCGCCTCGATCAGCGATTGAAAGTAGCCGGTGAGCGCGACGGATTTCGAGCGGAGCGCGGCGAGCCCAACGGCGTCGAACATCTCGAGCGAAGCGAGTACGGGCGCGAGAGAAAGGATGGGTGGGTTGCTGACTTGCCACCCTTCGGCCCCGGGGATGGGGACGTAGTCGGGCCCCATTTGAAATCGAGTGGCCTTGTCGTGCCCCCACCAGCCCGCTAAACGAGGCAAGTCGTCGCGTCGGCCGTGGCGCTCGTGCACGAAACAAGCCCCGACCGCGCCCGGCCCGCCGTTCAAGTATTTGTACGTGCACCAACAGGCGAAGTCGACGCCCCAATCGTGGAGAGATAGCGGCACGTTCCCTGCCGCATGGGCAAGATCGAACCCCGCGATGACACCGTGCTCGTGGGCGAGCCGAGTGATGCTCTCCATGCGAAACGCTTCGCCGGAGTAGTAGTTGACGCCACCTATCCATACGAGAGCGAACTCATCTCCGGATCGTTCCAGTATCGCTTCGGCGTCTTCGCTCCGCTCCACTTCAACGAGGCTCGACTCGGGGTCGAAGCCGTGCCACTTTATCTGTGACGCCATCGCGTACTGGTCGGAGGGAAACGCGTGCTTCTCGATGAGAATCTTGTGACGCTCCGGCGTCGGTCGGTAGAAGCTCGCCATCAGAAAATGCACGTTCACCGTCAACGTGTTCATGTGAACGACCTCTCCCGGCAACGCTCCGACGATGCGGGCGCCCTTGTCGGCCAAGAGCTCGTGATAAGGCATCCACGGGCGACGGGCTTCGCGATGTCCTTTGACCGCGAGCCGCTTCCAGTCCTCGAGCTCCTCGAGGACGGCCCCCTGAGCGGATCTCGGCTGGGCACCGAGCGAGTGGCCACAGAGATAGACCGTATCGGGCGGGAGATGAAACTTCTCCCGGTAAGGGGCGAGAGGATCCGCCGCGTCTCGCGCTCTCGCGTCGTCGAGGCTCCAGGAGGTCATTGAAAACGATCCTTTTCGAGGCCCAACCACTCGAGGGCCGAGCCATGCAGGAGGCTCGCGCGCTCGTCATCGGGTAGCAGCGCGCTCTCGATGAGGGTGCCAGGCACTGTCTCCCCCAGCGGGAACGGGTAGTCGCTTCCGAGAGCGATCCTGTTCGGGCCGAGCAGCTCCATGGTGTGGCGAAGCATGCTCTCGCTGTGAACGAGGGAGTCGACCCAGAAGCGTCCGAGATAATCCTTCGGGGACACCGCATTGTCGACCGCGCATAGATCCGGGCGCACGTCGAAGCCATGAATGATCCGTCCCACCGTGGCGGGAAAGGCGCCGCCGCCGTGGGCGAACAACACCCTTAGCTTCGGCAGGCGCTCGAGGACACCGCCGAAGATCATCGAGCACACCGCGAGGCTCGTCTCGGCCGGCATTCCGACCAGCCACGGCAGCCAGTAGCGAGGCATACGATCTGTTCCCACCATCTCCCACGGATGCACGAACACCGCCGCGCCGAGCTCCGCCGCGGCTTCGAGAACGGGGAACACGCTCGGCTCGTCCAAGTTCTTCCCGTTGATATTCGAGCCTATCTGAATGCCGGGAAGCTCGAGCTCCGTCACGAGCCGTTCGAGCTCTTGGATCGCGAGACCGGCATCTTGCATCGGCACTGTCCCGAGCCCCACGAACCGCTTCGGATGTTCGCGCACGAGACCCGCGATGTGGTCGTTGAGCAAACGAGACAAGTCGAGGCCGTGCTTGGGCTCGGCCCAGTAGCTGAACATTGCCGGGACCGTCGAGAGGACCTGCACATCGACCCGATGCTCATCGCATTCCGCCAAGCGAACGCCGCCGTCCCAGCAATTCGCATCGACCTCGCGAAACAGCTCACCGTCTTTGAGCATGCGAGCGCAGCCGTCGCGATGATGCTCTAGCTGGATGAATCCGCCATAGCCGTAGCGCTCCGCCAAGTCCGGCCACTCGCGCGGAAGGATGTGAGTATGGACGTCGATCTTTAGCATCAGCTAAGTGCCGGGCGTCGGCATGATCGAGCCACAGGCATCACAGGTGCGGTGGGCTTCGCTGCCAAAGAAGCGGTCGAAGACCGGCGGGAAGTCGGTCTCGACGTTTTGCAGATGGAAGTACTCCTCGTACAGAAGATGATCGCAATCGTCGCAATACCACTGAAGACCGTCTTTCTCGTGGGGGGCTCGTTGCCGCTCGATGACCAGCCCCACCGTGCGCTCGAACCTCTGTGGAGAGTGCGGTAGGCGCGGAGGCAGCAAGAAGATCTCGCCTTCGCGGATCGGAATGTCTACCGGCTTTCCCTGTTGCATCGTCCGCAACACCATGTCGCCCTCGAGCTGATAGAAAAACTCCTCTCCTTCGTCGATGTGATAATCCTTCCGCTGGTTCGGGCCACCGACGACCATGACGATGAACTCCGCGTCTCGAAACACCAGCTTGTTTCCGACCGGTGGTTTCAACACGTCTCGGTGCTCGTCGATCCATTTCTTGAAGTTGAAGGCTTTCAGCTCTCTCATCTTCGTAAGCTCTACTCCAAAGTGGCGATACATTTCAGCTCGATCGAGATAGGGGTCGGTAGCCGGTTGACCTCGACCGTCGTTCGACATGGCGACGCTTCCGCAAAGTACTCCGCGTAGATCCGGTTATAGATCTCGAAATCGCGCTCGATGTCGGTGAGAAATACCGTGACGTCCACGAGATTCTCCCACTTGGAGCCCGCATCTTCGAGCACGCTGCGGACGTTGTCGAACACCGACCGGCACTGCGCTTCGATCCCTTCGGGGATGTCGTTGGTGCCGCCACGCCGAGGACCGATGCCGGAGAGAAAGAGTAGGTTGCCGACGCTCCGGGCATGAGGATAGGCGCCCACCGGTCGGGGGGCTCGAGACGAGTCGAAGGATTTGTCGTCAGCCATATTTGATGCACACGTTCTTGGGCTCGGTGAAAAAGCGCAGCGCTTCGAACCCGCCTTCACGACCGACGCCGGATTGTTTCATGCCGCCCATCGGGGTGCGCAGGTCGCGCAACATCCAAGTGTTGATCCAAACGAGACCGGAGTGAATCCCGGCGGCGAGGCGGTGGCATCGTGAGATGTCCTGGCTCCATATCGAGCACGCGAGCCCGTAGTCGGTCGCGTTTGCGGCGTCGAGGGCCTGCGCTTCCGTATCGAACGGCATCAAGGTGACGACAGGACCGAAGATCTCTTCACGGTTCGTGCGGCAGCTCGGCCCGAGCCCCTCGACGACCGTCGGCGCCACGAACCAACCGTTCTCGCACCGGCCGGGAGGCCGAACTCTTTCGCCTCCCACGAGCACCGTGCCGCCTTCCTCGCGCGCGAGCTCGATACATCCCAAGATCTTGTTCATATGGGCCTCCGAAACGACCGCGCCTTGCTGGGTCGACGATGCGTTCGGGTCACCCACGAGGAGAGTTGAAACGCGCTCGACGAAGGCGTCTCGGAATCGTTCGTAGATCGAGGACTCCACCAGAATGCGCGAGCCGCAGAGACAGATCTCCCCCTGATTCGAGAAGGCCGCCCGAACCGCTCCCTCTACCGCGTCCTCGAAGACGGCGTCGGCGAACACCAGCGTCGGGTTCTTACCTCCGAGCTCGAGCGAGAGCTTCTTGAACATCGGGGCCGCGGTTCTCGCCACCGCTCTTCCGGTGACCGTGCCGCCCGTGAAAGAGATCGAGGAGACGCGCTCGTGCTCCACGAGTCGCTGCCCGATGACGGCCCCTTCTCCGTGAACGACGTTCAGGACGCCCGCGGGGAGGCCGACATCTCGGCAGATCGTCGAGAACAGGTAGGCGGTCATCGGGGTGAGCTCCGACGGCTTCGCGATCACGGCGTTGCCGGCGGCGAGCGCCGGCGCGATCTTCCAGGTGAACAGATAGAGAGGAAGATTCCAGGGCGAGATCGTGCCGACGATGCCGGTGGGCTGGCGCAGCGTGTAGTTGATAGCACCCATCTCCATCTGGTGCGACTCGCTGAAGAACTGCGTGGCCGCGGCAGCGAAGAAGCGCAAGTTCGCCGAGGCTCGCGGGATGTCGAGGGTCCGAGCCAAAGACACGGGCTTGCCGTTGTCTTTGGACTCAGCGAGCGCGAGCTCCTCCGCCCGGGCTTCGATACCTTCCGCCAGCGAGAGCATCACCCGGCTCCTCTCCTCGGCCGGGGTCTGACTCCAAGCGAGAAATCCGGATTGGGCCGCGTCGACCGCCGCTTCCAGATCAGAGGCATCGCTCGAAGGCACTCGGGAGTAGAGCTCCCCCGTCGCAGGCTCGAAGTTGTCGAGGTAGCGACCGGAGGCAGGTGGTCTCAGCTCTCCACCAATGTAGTTCTGGATGTCCATCATCTTCAGGTGCCTACTCTCAAGGGTGAGACCATCGCGCGCAAGCAGGCGATGACGGAGAGCGCGGTGATACGGCCACTGCCCGGGTTCTCTTCACTCGGGACATTCTCGATCGACATCGTAAAGCGAGCGCTATCGGCTTCTACCCGAACCGTGTGCATGTTGCGAGAAACCCCCGGGTCCGCCCAGATCTCGAGCCGAGTGCGTTTCGGGCCGATGCCGGCCAGCCCAACCGCCGCCGCCACGTTGACGTTCGCAGGAAACCCTTTCGCGCCCTCTTCCGCCGTCCCTTCGAAGACTCGAAGCGGGCTCGTCAGCCCCCCGAGCTCGATACCTTGCTCGGATAAGTAGGGCGCGCCGGCGAGGGAGCTCGGCGGCTTGCGCGTCACCATCGTGACGCTTTCGATCTCTCCTTCGGCTGCCGCGCGCAGGCCATCGAGGCCCAAGATCGCGCCGCTCGCGAGAACCACTTTCCCGCCTCGAGCGCCCGCGAGCTCGATCAGATCGAACGCCGTAAGCAACGCCGCGCCGCTGATGGTGACGAGAGTGCGGCCTTTCGACAACACCGGCTCTGCGATCGAACGGAAAGCCGTCTTCGGGACACATTCGACGACGATGTCGCAGGTCTCGGCGAGCTCTTCCGGCGAGACGACGACCGCGGGATCTCGAAACGCTTCGATCGTGCGGCGGGCTTTCTCCTGGTCTCGAGACGTCACTGCAGCTAGGACGAGTCCGTCGATGCCTTCATCGAGAGCCCTGGCGACCACCGTCCCGATGGTACCCAGTCCCGCGACTCCGACTCGTCTCGCCGTCGCCACCACTCACTCCTCTCCGACTTCGGTGTAGCCGGAGCTATTAGTGAGAACCTCGCGCGCGGCGCCACGTAGACCCACGGCATGAAGAAAGCTCAGCACCCTGTCGTTGAACTCGACCGGTCTCTCGAAATAGGGAGAGTGCCCCGCACCTGCGATCTCGACGACGAACGATCCCGGCAGGAGTGACGCCACGTCGTGGACGAGCGCCGGCGGCACGAGAATATCCTCTTGTCCCACGACGAAGAGAATCGGGATCTTGGTCTCGGCGAGTCGTTCCAAGGAGCACAGCGGCTCCCAGGAGCCACCAAGATTCTGACGGTTCGTTCGGTTGAAGCTCCCGAGCGATGCGTAGAGGTGGACCTTATCCGGCTGGCTCGCCCGAAGCTCCGCGCCGAGCACGCGCTCGGCCTGCGGCAAAACGTCCGCCTCCGCCCGAGCCCGCTCGAACCGGGTTTGGAGAGGCGGCGGCAGCGCCAAGCCGAACAAAGAATCAGCGATGACGAGCGCTCGCACTCTTTTGGGGTACTTCGCCGCGAACCCTATCGCCGTGCCTCCTCCCATCGACTGGCCGATGAGACACGCCTCGTCGATCTCGAGCGTATCGAGAAGCTCCCGTAAGTCATCGACGAACGCGTCACGTCCGCGGCCGTCAGGGTCTTCCGAGCGGCCGAAGCCGCGATGATCGAAGGTCACGACCCGAAACGCCCGAGAGAGCACCGGCACTTGCTGGAACCAGCTCGCATGATTGCCGCCCACGCCGTGCGCGCACACGATCGCGGGTCCTTCGCCGTGGGACTCGTAATACAGCGACAACGTGTCAGCCGTCCTTCTTCCGCGCGACGAAAGTATCGGTGCCCACCCAGCCTCGCTCGGACACGTCGACGATGACGCCATCGGGCCCCGCATACTTGTACTCGGCATTGTCCTTGTGCGGATTGGCTCCCAGGCCTTGGGCGATGTTGATGTCGTGCCGTGCCTCGAAGCCTGCTTCGGCGAACTTCTCCGCGGACTTTTCCAAGTCGTCGACTTGGAAGCCGAGATGATGCAGGCCCGAATATTCCAACCCGTATTCCGAGCCTGCGGCAGGCGCGTTTTTGAACTTCAACAGCGCGATGTTCATGTTGCCGTCGGTCACGTAGTAGCCGGTCGCGTTTCGACTGTCGATCTCACCCGCAATTCTCCACTCGAGGACATCGGTAAAAAACTTCACCGCCGTGTCCGGATCTCGAGTCGCGATGCCGACATGTTTGAGCTTTGCCATTTTGATTTTCCTCTCTCACTTCAGTCCACTAGATCTAGACCACACCCATCAACTCACCCAGATAGCCGACCAGTCGGCTGAACTCCGGGCTCTGCCGGGTCGTCCGGGGCTCTCTCGGCCTCGGTAAATCGATCCCTACGTCCTCGATCACCTTCCCGGGTCGCCCCGACAGCACCAGGACCCGATCCGATAAGAGCACCGCTTCCGTGATGCTGTGGGTTACCAGCACGACGGTCTTTTGCTCCGCTTGCCAGATCCGGAGAAGCTCGATGTTGAGCTTGTCCCGGGTCAGCGCGTCGAGCGCCCCGAAGGGCTCGTCGAGTAAAAGTAGCTTCGGATCTCGCACGAGAGCTTGACCCAGTGCCACACGTTGCTTCATCCCCCCGGAGAGCTCGTGCGGGTAGCGGGACTCGAACCCCGTGAGCCCGAGCATCTCGACCATCGCGGCTAGCCGAGCCGAGTCCAAGGACTCTCCTCGAATTTCGACACCCAGAGCAAGATTGGCGGCGACGTTGCGCCAAGGAAGTAAGTTCGCGGTCTGGAACACCACGCCCACATCCTGTCTCGGCCGTGACACCGACTCACCATCGACGACGACGTCCTCGCCATCGAAGCTCATGAGCCCCGCGATGATGCGAAGTAGCGTGCTCTTACCGCACCCGCTCGGGCCCAGGATCGAGACGAACTCTCGCTCCCGCACTTCGAGATCGAGCGCTTGCAGCGCCTCGGTCCGGGATCCATCACCGGACTCGAACGTCTTCGACACCCGCCGGAGCTCGATGAAACGAGCCCCCGGCGCGGCCGCAGCTACTGTGCTCGCCACCACACCCATTTCCCGAGCCCGGCAACAATCGCGAAAAGCCCGAGCGACAGTGCCGTGACGGCCGCCAGGGCGGCGAAGGTGAGAGAGCCGCGAGAGGAGCTCGTCGAGAGAAGAATCAAATTTCCGAGGCCTTCATTCGAGCCCACGAACTCACCGACGACCGCGCCAATCACCGCGAGCGGCATCGCCACCTTGCAGCCGTCCACGAAGCTCGGAAGCGCGCTCGGCACTCGTAGCTTCCAAAACGTGATCCAAGGCGGAGCTCCCAGAGCGCGGAAGTGCTCGACTAAATGGCTCGGCGTTCCAGCCAATCCCCCGAGAGCCGAGATGACGATTGGAAAAAACGCGAACAGAAACGACATCACGACTTTGGATGTCACGCCGTAGCCGAACCAAACGACGATCAACGGAGCGAGCCCCACTTTCGGGATGCTCTGCAGACCGATGAGCAACGGGTAGATCGTGCGTTTGGCGATCGGAATGAAGAACACCGCCACTGCCATCAACGCTCCACCGAGCACCGCGAGAACGAAGCCGAGAAGGACTTCTTCGAGAGTGATGAATAGATGACGAAAGAGCAAAGCCCGTGAGCTCACGAGCTCTCGCACGATCGCACTCAACGGCGGGAGCAGATAAGACCGGATCTCGAAGACACGGACGCTCCCTTCCCAAAGCAATCCGAGGGCGAGGAAGAAAGCCCCGCTTTGGAGCGCGTGGCGAACGACCTGGTGTTTCAACGAGCTTGGCTCCGCACGACAGCGCGCCTCTAAGCGTCCTTCTTCTTGAAGTGAGCAGGCGGGTCCACCGCGAACTTCTCGAAGCGCCATTGATCGAAGGTCTCGATGCCATCAGGCCACACCTTCGCTTCGTACGGGCGCTCCGAAGTGATCTCGAGCATGTCGCAATAGAACTCGACATTGTTGCCGTCGGGATCTTTGAACACGAGGAAGCAATTCTCACCGGGCCCGTGTTTGCCCGGGCCTCGGTCGATGGTGACGCCGTGGGCTCTCAAATGCTCGACGACCTTCTCCATCTCTTCGAAGCTGTCGATCCGATAGGAGAAATGCTCCAGCCCCGGCGCGGTCGCAGAAGGGGTTGCCGCGGCCTCGTCGGGGAGCTGCGCCAAGGCCAGGTCGTGATGGTCGGAGCCGGCGCGAAGAAACACCATGCGATCTTCGATCCAATCGGAGACCTGCAATCCGACGATATCCGTGTAGAACTTCGCGGAGGCGTGAATGTCACGTACTTTCAGAACGAGGTGGCCTAGCTTCCGCGGTGCTGGCTTGAACATGGGATCTCCTCCTCGAGGCGCGTTAGCAATCTTTCAGGGCAAGAACTCGGTCGTGTAGAGCTCGTCCGCCGACATCGTGCCGTCGAGCTCGTAAGCATCCGCCACCAAGTCGAGCGTGCGCTCCACTTTCGCAGCCTCGAGCCATCCGAGCTTCGCTCCTCCGACCATGAGAGGCTCGAGGGCATCGATTTGCTGACGGGTCACTTCTGGATCCAGGACCGGGTAATGCTCGAGCACGATCCGAGTGGCTTCCTCCGGATTGTCGAGCGCGAACGCATAGCCTTGATAGGTCGCGCGAAGAAACCGACGCACGACATCGGGCTTCTCCTCGATGAGAGTCTCCGAGGCCACTAGCCCGTTGCCGTAGATGTCGAGGCCGAACGCACCGTATTCGATCCAGCCGATCTCGACCCCCGCTTCTTTCGCTCTTTTTTGGAACAACGGGATGCTGTTCGCACGCCAGCACTCCCCTGCATCGATCTGACCTTCGACGAGAGACGCCGTCACCACCGCCGGGTCGAGCTGAAGTACCGTCACATCGTCCGGCTCCACTGAGTTCTTACGGAGCCAGAGGGGCAGAAGCACTTGCATCGGTGAGCTCCGACCACCACCGACGGTGAGCCCCCGAAGATCCGCCGGCCTTTGGATATCGTGTCGACCCTTGACGTAGCACAAGGCCGCCGGCCACGTCTGATTGATCGCGCCCACCATCTTCGTCCGGCCCCCCTGAGAACGGTTCAAGATGACCGCCACCGGATCGCCGTAGCCGAAATCGAACATTCCTTGATCGATCTCATTCACCGTTCGGATGCCGCCAAAGCCTCGAACCGCTTCGACCTCGAGTCCGGCCTCCCGATAAAGACCTTGCTCGATCGCGACGAGCACACCGCTCATGCTTCCTTGGGGAAGCCAGGCCATGTTGAACGTGAGTGGCTCGAGCCCGTCGGGCGCGCCCGCCCGTTCAGTGGACCCGCAGGCGGTGAGAGCGCCCGCCACGATGAAAGCCAACCACCTCAGCCTCTTCATGCGTCCGCCTCTTTGGTCGGTTCTTCCGCCGTCACGGGGTTGTCCAACACTCCGATGCGCTCTATCGAAGCCGACATCACGTCGCCCGGCTTCAGGAACACGCCTCGGCCCATGCCGACGCCGGTCGGAGTCCCCGTCGCGATCACGTCGCCCGGCTCGAGCGTCAGCA
>JAJCXL010000137.1 GCA_029263435.1 Acidobacteriota bacterium
CGATCGTCTTCCCTTATGTTTTGGATTCGGGGCTCGACTCGACCGGAAGGCCGTCAGTTGCCGTCAAGGCCCTGAAAAAAGCCTCATGAGCTAACAATCCTAGCACGAAACCCAGCCCGTCAACCGACGGCACGAGCCCCGGGAAAGGCTGCAATCTCGATGGTATAGTTGAAGGCGAGGAGTTTTTCGGCCCCACCGGTTATGGAGACTTCACCATGAGCGACGAGTTGGAAGTCGAGGATGACGTTTTCCTCGAAGAAGGCGTTCTCTACTGCACCTGCGGCAACCCCATCGAGGCTGAAGACGTTTCCAGTCTCATCACGAAAGAGGCAGGGAAAGAGTTCATCGAGTGCCCGACCTGCGACATGAAACACTTCGCCGATAGCGGGCAGTTCAGGCTCGATGACGAATGAGCCCATTCCTAGTCGCTTGACCTCGAGACGCCGCTAGCAGTTCTGCTAGAAAACCGGGCCGATCCCGCCGCCGAAGCCCGAGTCGTCACCGGAACCGTCCTCGTCGTAGCCGTCGGAGCGAGAGTCCGAGCCTTCCCACAACCATTCGCCGGGGTAGGACGGCGTTTCCCACGGCGCGGGGGCCGGCTCCGCCCGTTCCTCTACCGCCGTCGGCTGTTCGACCGGCGACGGGGTCGGGACCACAGGCTTCGCAGGCTCAGGCAGTTTGCCTTTCGTCGCGGGTACCGGTGACGGTTTGGCCGCCACCTTCTTTTTGGGCCTCGTTGTTGCGGTTTTCTTCTTGACGGTTTTCTTGCGAGAGGGCTTCTTCTTCGCCGGTCGGCGAGCTGGTTTCTTCTTGGCCGCCTTCTTGGTGACGGCTTTCTTCTTCGCGACCTTCTTCTTCGTAGCCCGCTTCTTGGCGACCTTCTTCTTGGTCACGCTTTGCCTGGGCGTTTTTTTCTTCGTAACTTTCCGTTTCGTCGCTTTTTTCTTTTTCGCCTTTTTCTTCTTCATGTCAGCAGCCGACCTCCATGAATCGCCTTCGCGGCAAGTACGCGGCCGCCAAAGGCAAGCTTGGCCGGATTCTACGAGCCTCCGATTCGAGCTGTCAAAAGGCTTTCCGCCAGGCGACGGTCTAGGATTCTCGTGAGCAAGAAAGGCTGTATCGCACTAGAATGCGCGCGATGTCCGAGCGCGCCAGAACCTATAGCCGGTTCGTCAAAATCGAGCACACGCTGTTCTCGTTCCCGCTCCTGCTCAGCGGCGCGCTGTTAGCCGATGGGCAGCTTACTTGGCGCGTCTTGCTCCTCATTCTACTCGCCGGAACGGGCGCGCGAACCGCTGCGCTCGGGCTCAACCGCTTGCTCGATCGAGTGATCGATGGCGAGAACCCGCGTACGGCGAGCCGCGAGCTCCCTAGCGGGAAGATGGCCCCGATCGAAGCCGTGCTCGTGACCGGTGCCGGGATCGCCGTCTATTTGGCGGCGGCTTTTTTCATTTCACCCAAGTGCCTGTGGTACTCCCCGATCCCGCTCGCGATATTCGTCATCTATCCCTTGATGAAAAGATTCACGATGTGGGCTCACATCGGGGTCGGCGCCGCGCTGGCGATGGGCCCCCTGGGCGCGTGGTACGCAGTACAACTCAGCTTCGAGGACTCTTTTCGCGTCGCCCTGATCTGCCTTTTCACGCTGTTCTGGGTGTCCGGCTTCGACATCATTTACGCGACGATGGACGAAGCGTTCGACCGAAGCCGCGGCCTGCACTCACTACCCTCGAGACTCGGAAAAGCCCGGGCCCTCCAAGTCTCCATGGTCTTTCACGCGGTCGCCTTCGGTTTGCTGTGCCTGTTGTACCGAGCGTCGATGACCGGCATCGGCGCCCTAATACTCTTGCTCGGCATCGGGGCGCTCTTGGCGCTCGAGCACTACAAAGCGGCGGATATCGAGCTCGCCTTTTTCAAGATCAACGCCGTCATCGGCTTCGTCGTCCTGGCTTTCGTCGCCGCCGGGGTGGGGTTCTCGGGTGTCTAGCCCCATGCGATTCCTGATCGGTATCACGGGCTCGTCGGGCTCGATCTACGGCGTCCGATTTCTCGAACGGTGCCCGGGCGAGAAATTTCTCATCGTCTCGGATTGGGGTGCGCGCGTCATCGAGCACGAGCTCGCGAAGAACGTCGAGGACATCGCGGTACATGCGAAAGCGGTCTTCGACGATAACGACCTCGCCGCTCCGTTCTCGTCGGGCTCGAACCGATACGACGCTTTCATCATTCTCCCCTGCAGCATCTCGACGTTGGCGAAGATCGCGAACGGGATCGCGGACACCCTCATCACCCGCGCGGCGCAGGTCGCTCTCAAGGAGCGGATGAAGCTGGTGTTGGGGGTTCGGGAAACGCCCCTGTCCTCCATCGCGCTCGAGAATGCTCTCAAGCTGTCGAGAGAGGGCGCGATCTTCATGCCCGTGTCCCCGCCGTGGTACAAGAACCCGAGCTCGATGGACGATATCGTCGATGGCTTCATCGACAAGGTGCTACCGGTTTTGGGTGTACCCGTCGCGGGCGGATGGCGCGAGGACGCGCTCGAGTAGGGACGACTGGAAACCCCGCTGCCTTTTTGTCACAATTTCTCGCCAAGAGGAGCCTTTTTTCATGACCACGATCGCAGTTGAAGATGTCGTTTTTCATGACCAAGCGCTGATACCCGTCTGGGAGAAAGTGCTCGAGGGCAAGAGACTCGACCGACAAGACGGTCTCGGCCTCCTCAATACGTGGGATCTCACCGCGCTCGGGAAAATGGCGGACTTCGTCAAACGCAGGAAGAACGACGCCTTCGTCTATTTCGTGATGAACCAACAGATCAATCCCACCAACCTGTGCGTCTTGGATTGCTCTTTTTGTGATTTCGCCGCCAAACCCGGCGACGCCCACGCCTATGAAATGACGATGGAAGAGATCCTCGGAAAATTGAGCGCCGAGCTCTCCGAGGTGCACATCGTCGGCGGGCTCCATCCCAAGTGGAAATTCGAAGACTATCTCGACATCATGCGCGGCATTCACGAGGCCTTCCCCACGATTCAGATCAAGGCCTGGACCGCGGTCGAGATCGATTGGTTCGCGCGCATCGCGCGCTTGTCGATACCGGAAGTCCTGGAACGCTGTCGTGAGGCCGGACTGCAATCTCTCCCCGGCGGCGGCGCGGAGGTTTTCTCCGAGCGAGTGCGTGAAGCGACCTTCAAGCACAAGATGGGCGCCGAGCGATGGTTCGAAGTGCACCGCATCGCCCACGAGATGGGTTTCCCCTCGAACGCGACTCTGCTCTACGGTCACATCGAGACGTACGAAGAGCGCGTCGATCACATGATTCGCCTGCGCCAGGAACAGGACGAACAGCCCGGATTCTTGTCCTTCATCCCGCTCGCGCTCCAACCCGGAAACACGGGTCTCGCCGATCGCCAGGCATCCGCCATCGAGGATCTGCGCACCGTCGCCTGCGCGCGGCTCTTGCTCGACAACTTCGAGCACATCAAGTCCTACTGGGTCATGCTCGGTGAGGAGACCGCGTCGGTCGCACTCAACTTTGGCGCCAGCGATTTAGACGGCACTATTGGAGAAGAACGGATTGCCCACTACGCCCAGGCGAAGAGTGCGCTCGGCCTCGCGCGTGACAAGCTCGTCTCCATGATCCGCGAGTCGGGGAAGATTCCGGCGGAGCGCGATGCGCTCTACAACGTCAAGACCGTCTTCAACTAGTGGGCTGTAACAGAAAAGCGTTGCGCAAATCGCGAGGCGATTTTTCGTGCTGGCCAGGCGCGACGACGGCGACATATCTAGATATTTCAAGGAGTCGCAACGCCGCCAGCGCGGAAAAGGGCCAGCGATTTTGGCAGCGCTTATCTGTTACAGTCCACTAGTGCGACTCCTCGTCGGGCAAATCTCGTACTTGAACAGCCAGCCGTTCTATCCTCTCTTGGGAGAACATCGGCTCATTCCC
>JAJCXL010000138.1 GCA_029263435.1 Acidobacteriota bacterium
AACGCAAGGAGCTCGAGCAGGCCGTCCTCGTTGTCGACGTCGTCCCAATCGACGTGCAGCCGCGTCGGCCATCTCTTGGCGAGTCGCAGCGCCTGGTTGAAGTAGAACCGATGGCTAAGGTCGGTGCCTGCGATGCCGGAGTTGACCAGCTTGGTACGAAACCGTCGCACGTCGGAGCGCGTCTGGAAGCGGGTGAGCTCTTCCCCGACCGCTTCGAGCTCCCCGGCGTCTGTCGGCCACGCGCGGCGGAGACAGAGATCGTCGTGGTGTTTCAGGAGCTTAGCTGCCGAGCGCGCGGGCGCTCGTTCGAGAGTGGAAGCGCGACGTCTAACGAGATTCACCATATGGATCGACGGAGGATTGGTCCCTTTTCGTGAACACTCTATCGCGTCGGTCTTGCCGACGGGTCGCGGCGACGAGCGCTCTGGGTTCGGGGAAACGCCGTCAGTCGTGGTGCAACGCCGTCAACGGATCGAGTCGCGCCGCCCGTCTTGCGGGGATGTAGCTCGCGACGAAGGCGACGCCCAAGAGCACGAGCGTCACGGACAGGAAGGTGACGAAGTCGGTCGCGCTGACACCGTAAAGGATCGCGCTGAGGACGCGAGTGGATGCAGCGGCGGCCAGCAGTCCGATCAGTACACCCGCCGCGGTTAATCGAAGCCCGTCGCGGACGACCAATCCTTCCACCGAGCTTCGACTCGCTCCGAACGCCATGCGAATCCCGATCTCTTGGGTGCGATTGGTGGTGGAGTAGGTGATGACGCCGTAGATGCCGAGTGCGGCGAGCGCTAGGCCGAGAACACCGAAAAGTCCGAACAGCGCTGCGCCCACCCTCGGCAAGAGCAAGGTCGGGCTCATGGCCTCTCGTAGCGAGTCGAGTCCACTGATGGCGAGGCTCGGATCGGCTTCATGAATGGTGTCTCGAACGAGTTGAGGGGAGCCCTCGCTACTCGGGTCGAAATCCACCAGGAGCGATCGACTGGCTTCATAGCTTTGCGTGAAGGTCCGGTACAGATAAGGCCTGTTGGGCTCTCCGAGGCTACGGTACTTGCCGTTGGCAACGATCCCGATGACCTGCCAGGACGAGTCCTCGCCTCGGTCATCGACCCGTAAGAGCTTGCTGAGCGCGTCCTCGCCCGGCCAGAACGTATCCGCGAGCTGTTGATTGATGACGGCGACCTGGGTGCTCGAGACCGTATCGGCTTCGGTGAAAACGCGTCCGCGTAGAAGAGGGACCCGCATGGTCTCGAAGTAGCCGGGGGCGACGACGCCGGCATCGATGTCGTCCCATTCGTCCTTGGAGCGAGCGTCTCCGTCTGGAACCGCGGACTCGACTCGGATCTCGAAGGTCAAAGGAAGATGGCTCGCGGCGGAAGCGGAACGTACCCCGGGAAGAGCGCGAAGCTCCTCGACCAGAATCCGATAGAGGTCGTTCGACTCTTGTTTCGAGTAGCCCTGGAGCTGGGGCGACAGCTGGGCGACGACGATGCCGTCGGGGTCGAAGCCAGGGTCGATGTGTTGCGCGTTCATCATGCTGCGCAGCGACAAACCCGAGCACACGAGCAGAAGAAGAGACAGCGCGACCTGCGACACGACGAGCGCTCCTCTCAAACGGCGTCCGCGCTGACTCGTCGCTCCCGTCCGGCCGGAATCATTGAGAGCGCCGGCGAGGTTGTCGCGGGTCGCGTGGTAAGCAGGCATCAACCCGAAAAGGACTGCCGTCGAAGTAGACGCGACGAGCGCGAATGTCAGGACGCGCAGGTCGAGCGTCACATCGAGCGCGACCGGAATGGGGATGGGGAGTCGCGGCTGCAGCAATCCGAAAAGGGAGGTCGAAAGCTGTGCCAGCACGAGCCCGACGACACCGCCGGCGAAAGATAGCAAGAGACTCTCGATCAAGAGCTGTCGAATCAGCTGGCCGCGGCTCGCACCCAAAGACAACCGAGTGGCGATTTCTTTTTGTCGCGCGACCGCGCGTGACAGCAACATGTTCGCCAGGTTGGAGCTTGCGATCAGCAACACCAGGCCGACGATGGCCATGACGACTCCGGATGCGGCGTAGAGCGCCTGGTCCAGTCCAGGCAATATCCGCACCTTTTCATGAGGTACCAGAAGCAGCCCCCGCTTTTCGTTGGTCTCCGGGTACTCGCCGGCGAGGCGTTGGGCGATGACTGCGAGCTCGGACTCCGCCGAGTCGGGAGTGGTTTGCTTCGCGAGGCGTCCAATCACCCATAGCCACCGCCCCCGTCGGTTGTCGAGCCGATGAACCCCGATGAGCTCATCGGCGGTCTCCGTCGTGGCCGGCGCCGTAAGTTGTCGGCTGAGCTGGATTGGGATCCAAAGCTCTGCCGAGAGGCCGCGGGTGAGCCCGTGGAAGCCTTCCGGTCCGATGCCGACGATGGTCACGGAGTGGCCGTTCAGCCGAATCTCGCTTCCCACGATAGCCGGGTCCTTGCCGAAGCGCCGGGTCCAGCTCGCGTAGGACAATACGGCGACCGGGCTAGCGGCTCCGCTCCGGTCGTCGTCGATCGTGAAGAACCGGCCCACGGCGGGGCGCAATCCGAGCAGCTCGAAATAACTTCCCGAAGCGAGCTCGCCCATCACCATTTCGTGACTCGCTCGAGTCTCCAGCGCAAAGCCGTTGAAGGCGTAGCCGGCGAGCTGGGTGAAGCTGTCGGCTTCGTCGCGGACATCCTCGAAATCGGGATGGGCCATCGGTTCGTGGCTCATGAAGCCGTCCGGGACGTTGGAATAGATGTGAACGAGAGTCTCCGACGACTCGATGGGAAGCGGCTTGAACAACACCGCGTTCACGATGCTGAACACGGCGGTGTTCACTCCGATGGCGAGCGCGAGCGTCAACGTGGCGACGATGGTGAAGCTCGGGTCTTTGAGGGCGAGGCGGATTGCCTGACGCAGGTCTTGTGTGATTCCGGTCATTGCTCGTTCACCCCCGTGTCGTTTCGGTGCGGTGTTCCGGCCGTGCCGACCCTCGAGCCGCGACGACTCCCGTCGTTCACTGAGCGCGGTCCGAAAGAGATCCGACAGTGCGTATGCCCAGAACCGGCACGATCCAAAAGCTCCTGAAAAACGCGCGCGGGCACGGTCACGCTCTAGCGCGCTGAGGATGTCCTCGCCGTAACGTTCGCGAAACCGTCGAGGGTAGAGCCGCGCCAGAGCTCGATAGACGAGTCTCTCCGTTCTCGACATGGTGTTATTCGCCGTCGGCCACGGCAGGCTCTTGCTGCGCGAATCGCAATATCCGGGACATCCGTTTCAGCTCGCCATCGAGTGCGAGCTTCCCCGCGGGCTCGATGCGATAGACCCGGCCGCGCCTCGCGTCGGGCGACGCGTTCTCCTCGACTTCGGCGATGAAGCCGCGCCTCTCGAGCCTCTGAAGTGACTGGTAGAGGCTGCCCGAGCCCAGCACGAAGCCGCCGCCAAGGCGCTGCTCGACGTCCAGCTTGATCGCATAACCGTGCTGTTCGCCGCCTTGCAGAAGGCTCAGTAGAATCTCGACCGCGACGTGCGATAGCTCTGAATCTTTGGACTGCGTCACCCGGTTATCCCTTTCGCTATTCAATACTCACGAAGCAACATGTCACGTCGTGACATAATAGCTCACTCCGGTGGAGCCCCGCAAGTGTAGGCCGAGCGATAGGATTGGAAGCCTTGCCTGAAAGACGAGACTCCATGGACCAACATCGTCCCTCGATCCGCGCTCGACCGAGAAGGGGTGAGCGGAGGCGTCAGAACGCGAACTTGAGACCGAACGTTGGAAACGAGCTGAGACCCGACGCTCGATTCTCGCCGAGTCGCTCACTCCACGTGAGGGTATTGACGTTCTCGTAGTTGTAGAGATTGAACAGATCGAGGAAGAAGATCAGGCTGACCGGACCCACGCGGCGAGTGTAATCCAGCCGCACGTTGAGGGTTTGAAAGCTCTTCAGACGCGCGACGTTGTTCTGTGTGATCTCTTTCGAGAATCGTAGAAGCTCCGGCTCCGAGTCCGCGAGGACGTCGTCGTGGACGACGAACGCATCGGTCGGTCGGCCCGAGGCGAAACGCCATTTGCCGGCCAGGACCCACTGGTCGTTGAACTCATAGCTCAAGAAAAGATTGAACAGATGCGGTCGGTTGAAGTCCGTATCGTAGAGTCCCATCCCGTCCTGATCGTCTCGCTGCGATCGGGAGTACGAGTAGTTGGCTTGCCAGTACCATCGGTCTTGAAACGTTCGCGCGACCAAGGTATCGATTCCCGCCGCATAGCCGTCTCCAAGGTTCCGGGCGACGTTCGAGGTGCGGTCGGCGCGAACGATGAGATCGTCTAGCTTCTGGTAGTAGCCCTCGACACTCAAGCGCACGTCATTCGTGAGAAAGTGGTTCACTCCCGCGAGGACTTGAAGCGAGCGCTCGCTGCTCAGGTGGACGTTGTCGGGATCGGCCGCAATCTCGAGAAATCGCGGTGCCTGATAGAAAAGACCTCCGCCGAAATTGAGCCGGGTCTCAGGTGTCACGGAGATGTTGGCGTTGAAGCGGGGTGACCACAGCGACTGAGCGTTGAAACCGTCATACTCGTAGCGAATGCCGGGCGTTACCGTCACCGACGACCCGAGCCGCTTCGTATACTCGCCGTAGCCCACCGCTCGGAGCGCGCCGTCGTCGAAGCTGGCATCTACGAGCTCCGGACGAAGAACGATGTATCGTTGCTCGGGGCTCGGGCGGAAATCGTTCTGATCGTAGACGTAGCGGATCCATTCGCCGTCCAACCGGGAACCGTAGTCGAGCCCGACCCTGGTGAGCCGAGCACCCACGTTCAACTGGTCGCCGTTTTCGCGCGCGACGGAGTAGTCGCCTCGCCAGCCCAACTCCGACTCTCCTTCGCGGACATCCAGAATTCCCTCTCGTACCGGGACCGCCTCGGGTGACAGCTCACCCTCGGGTACGAGCTCGGGAAAAGCCTCTCCAATCCGCGAGGTCTTGTCACTTTCGCGCCAGAAGAAGGTGTTGTTCACGAACGCCGTGTCGCTGGTCAGATAGCGCCAGCTCACGCCCACCAATGAGCTGTCTTGCCGGGTTCGAGACAAGAGGGTCTCATCGAGGTTCTCGCTCTCCAGAGCATTCGTGACATCGCGCTCGAAGTCCTCCGGTGCGAAGATAGCGAGCATACTCAAACGGTGTTTCTGATGGATGTTGCTGACGGACTTGACGATGACGTCGGTGACACCGGGGGCTCCGATGTCGTTTTGACCGATGAGGTTGAACAACCGCTCGAAGCGTTGATTGCGTGCCGAGACCAGCAAGCTCGTGTTCTCGAACAAGTAGCTAGGGCCGTCATAGTTGACCTCCCATCCCGTGATCTCCACTCGCCCGCTGAGGGTTGGCGTCACGCGATTTCCCTCGGCGACCTCGAGTTGCAGGAGCGAGCCGTTCTTCCCGCCGAAAGCGGAGGAGAAGCCGCCGGGCTGGAAGCGCGACTCTCCGATTAGGTTCGGCGCGAAAATACTGAAGCGACCGCCACCACCGACGTCCTCCTGGTCGCCGACCGTCTGGTCGAAGTGGATCACTTTGTCGAACGGGATGCCGTCCACGAGAATCAGGTTGTCCCTCGGTCCGCGGCCGCGCACGGTGAACCCGCTGAACTCCCCGGTGGCGGTCACACCCGGCAAAGAGTCGAGCGCCCGGAGGGCGTCTCCAGCGGCACCCGGCGTCCGCCGCAGTCGCTCCCGGTCGTAGGCGAATGTCGATACGGGGTCCCTCGGATTATCGCCTCGAGCCTTGGCGGTCACGTAGACGGATTCCGAGATACGAAGCTCGGCCAGCTCGAAGTCATAGACGGAGGTTTTGCCGCGGGTCACCCGCGCGTCTTGCTGAAGGGCGGGCTGGTATCCGCTCAGCTCGATGAGCACTTGATAGATGCCGCTTTCGAGGGACTCGAAGACATAGATCCCGTCCTCGGAGCTCGTCGCGGTCGAAGCGACGCTACCCTCGAAGAGCAACGTGACAGTGGCGCCCGAGATTGGTGTCAGCCAACGGCTGTCGAGGACGCGCCCCTCGATGCCGCCGTATTGCTGGGCCGTGACGACGCCCGTCATGAGCACAAAGATGGTCAGAAGGGCAGCGGGTCTCGTCATGATTGAGCTCTAGCTGACGAGTCGCCCATCCACCATATGAATCTCACGATCGCAGCGTTTCGCGATCTCGGGATCATGGGTGCTGATCAGAAAGGCGGTGTGCTCGGATGCGCTGATGGATCGGAACATTTCGAGAATTTCGGATCCGGTCTCGCGATCGAGATTGCCGGTCGGCTCGTCGGCGAGGACGAGCTCGGGTGCCATCATGACTGCTCGGGCGACCGCGACGCGCTGCCGCTGCCCGCCGGAGATACGACTCGGGAGATAGTCTCGGCGGTCGGCCAGCCCCACCCGATCGATGAGGGCCTCTGCCCGAGCTCTGGAGGCAGCGGTCTCGTGGCCATGGGCCGCGTAGGAAGGAAAGAGAACGTTCTCG
>JAJCXL010000139.1 GCA_029263435.1 Acidobacteriota bacterium
GGCGAGTGGAAGATTGTGTAGGCCCAGCACCAGCAGCGTGACCGCCAGCCAGACGTTGAGCCCCAGCGTCGCTCGCCCGTGATCATCGTCGGTCAGCACCCGCCGCGTGTGATAGATGAGCGACCAAGACGGAATCGCTAAGGCGATGCCAATCACGTAGAAGACTGGAACCGAGCCGTCCAGAGTCCCCAATGCCTGTTTGATGGTCACAACTAGGAGGTGACCGAACGCCATGGTCCCGATCATGACCCCGAAGAACAAATTCATCGCTGCCAGAATCCGCCGTCGGACCGGGATGGTCGAATGCCGGCGCCTGAGGAGCAGAAAGGTGACGGCCAGCAAGGCGACCGCCATCGATGCCGTCAGCCACTTGCTCTCGTCCACGATGAGCGTGGCGAGTTGATTTATCATGCCCGGGGTCTCACTCGGTTAGGTCGATAATTGAGAACTAGGTCATTTTTTCTTGGAAGCGAGGACCACCTGGGTCGGATCGCCTAGCTCTTGATTGAGCTCGACGCCACGCCGAGCCAACTGGCCCGCGACCGCGTAGTCCACGACGTCACTTTCGTTGTAATCCACACGCGCCATCTCGTACTTGCCGCCGGCCTTCAATCTCGGTTCAAGGTCGGTCATGCGTTGGCCACGCCAGAATCCGAAGATCACCTGTTCCCCATCGGCACGAATCAACAAGACCGGACCATTGGCCGAATAAACGAGATGCCCCCACTTGATCCTCTCGTCGAGCTCACCTGAATGGGTTACCGCAGCCCTCAACGATTCCACAAGGGTCCGTTGCCACCCAATCAGTCCATCGACGTAGGACTCCGGGTCTTTCGCCGGTGCCGATTTATCCATCATGAAGACCCGAAAAATCGTTCATTGATCCATACCGTCCGGCGCTGGGACGGGCGTGCTCGTCCCCATCAACTTGGAGATGAGAAAGCTGACTGCTACAAGCACGAGGGGATAGGTCACAAGGAGGAATAGTACAACCCGCCGATGCGCGGACCCAGCGCTTGGAAAGCTGTAGATTCCCCACAACGACCAGACACCTGGTATCGCGACGACGAAGATCGCCAACCACCGAGGGTGCAATCGACGAGCTTGCCAAAGAACAACGGCTACCAAAGTGAGCGAAACACTAGACAGCAGCGTTCCGAACAAAACCTCAGCGATTTGGGCCGATCGTGCGGAAACAACGCTAAGAACGAAGCTTGCCGCAATGACGCCTGAGACACTCCACGCCCCGGTTCTGCTCGTTCTTGCAAGAAGCAGCACGCTAAGCGCGATCCCAACGGCCAAGTAGGCAACCGCCACGACGGACACGCCTTCTACGGTTGCACCGCCAGGTCGATGGAAGAGCCAATGAAGCTCCGCGCCACCTATTGGAAAGAAGCTCCAAACACCGATCGCGTGCCACGCAAAGGCGAGAGGAATGACGACGAGCATTGCGGAAACGCCGAGCCGTCTTTCGCTCCTCATTGATCACATGCTGAGTGAGTTCGTGCTTATGTCCCCAGAACGCTGCAGTTCAGCGGCCCAGCGGGTCTGCTGCGACGACATGTCTAGACGACGGAGCAGACTAGAGCGGTCTGTGGTCACCATTCGGCCCCGGCGTAATGTGGATGAGTTGAGTTTTCTCCAACACGTGGACTCGATGCCACTCGCCCTTGGGTACGACGCAAGCTTCTCCCGCACCCAGTTCAAGTGGCGTGTCTGGGTCAGATTCTCCCGTGACACGGAGCCTTCCAGAAACAACGTAAAGAATTTCGTCACCATCTGGGTGAACCTCGCCTCCATGAGGCGCGTCATCGACGATGGTCTCGATTCCCACGGTCATGCCATCGATTCGCCTTGGCGGACCGGGTCGATGTTCTCGGGTCGTCACCGAAAGGTCTCGGTGAATGTCGAACTTGTGGCTGGATGGATCTACCGGAACGATCTTGTTCACCGTGTGATTCTCCTGTCGACGTTGGTCCGATGCTAATTGCCAGTCGTCCGATTAACGGTCACGTTCAGTCTCAGGCGACCACTCATGGGCCGGCTAGCTTGGTTCCGGTTTTCTAACATGGAGGCCCTGAGCGAACAACTCGATCCGGCCCCGAGCGAATGTCGACTGCAAGCGCTTGCTAAGCAGATCGCTTCAGAGGCGTCTGGCGGATCGTCACCACGAGGTAGGTAGCACTCCAGGTAAAAAACAGCACCGGTACCGGAAGGAACATCACCTGAAAGGCGATGGCCCCCAGCAGCGCCAATCCGCTCACGACCCGCCACACGACCCCGGCGGTTCCTGGCGCCGGTTGCACGCCTGCCAACTGCCACGCCATCGCGGCGAACGCCAGCACCGTCACGCGCAGAACCGCCAATCGCACGGGGGTCACGCCGAGGACGGCCATCGTCGCTTGGCCGTCATCCCCCAACCACGTCGGCAGCACCAGGAAGACCCGGTCCAAAGAACTGAGAAAGAGGAAGCCGATCCCTGCGACCATCGCCGACCCCCGCAGCACGCGATCGTCTGACCGGGCCCAAACCCCCAACGCCGCGATACCGACGCCCAAGTAAATCAGGTCGCCGACGAACCATGCCGAGCTCCCGTACCCCTTCAAGACCTTGACTGGATCAGCATAGTCGGCCGGCGTCGTGAATCCCATGGTCGGTTCAACGATGAGCATGATGTAGGTGACCCCCGCAAAACCAACCGTCCAAGTGGCGGCGGTCAGGACGTCTTTCAGATCACGCACGGTTCCTCCGTTTGTTTACGATGTTCCTGGTTGTGCACGGCCCTCAGCTGGGGAGCACTTAGGATGCGGAACACTCCTCCCTGAAACCAGCCCGCGGTCGTTCGCTGCATGGGCGCGAGCATCGGAGCACGTCACCGGGCTGGGCGATCGAAAACGAGTGCCGCCTCATCCTCGGAGCGGAACTCGAGTGTAACGGAACCGAAGTCGTAGGACCGCTGTCCCCCGCCGAGGGAGCGCGTAAGGCTAAGGCGGATCTCTCGGATTGCGTAGGACTCCGGGCCAAGGGCAGCAATGAACTCGATCTCGAACTCGTCCGTCGCCCATGTTGGCCCCTCGCGGTCAGGCCCCGCGACGAAGCCGGTCGCATCCAACAATGTCTCGAGTTGGGCACGCCTCTTCGGTGGAACCGCTACCGTGACGCCAGTGACGTCCTGGAAATGCTTGTCGGGGTGATGGGCGAATTCCGGTGGTCCGCGTTCCCTCGAAATGTCGTCGGGCTCGGACAAGGCTGGGTCCATTCGGGACTTGAACTCCGGGTGGTACTCCTTGAACCATAGTCCGAGCCCGGAAATCCGCTCGTGGTCGAAGTCCACGGCGTAGTACCACGGGATGGATTGGCCGGCCCGATTGAGTTGTCGGAGAGTCATCGACGGGCTCGTCTCGATTGGGGTCTGATTGAGCGCATCGAACAAGACCTGAAGCCCGCCACGCTGATTGGAGTTCAGAGCGATCATGCAGTCGCCGACCCTCACGCCGAGTGCGCCCGCGAGCCTGGGATTGATGATCTCAAAGTATGTGAGCTCGCCCCATAGGAAATAGTTCGAGGAAGGCGGCGGTGCCGCCCCGAGCGTGGCGTGGGCGAATTGGCTCGACAGAAACTTTGATTCGACCATCTCGGTGAGCGTCTCGTCGTCGACCACGCAACCAAGATGGTCCGGCACGAACGCGACAGATAGCTCCTGTGAAGCGAGCAGCCCCGCGGGCAATGTCATCCAGAGGACGACGACGGAGGTTGCTCGGCGCACGCGCTTTTCCATCACCTTACGGTAGCGACACCCCAGTAGTTGAAGCTCGCGGGACGCCAGCCCGGTATGTACATCGTCTCCATGCCTGTGATCTCGAACCCGCCACCGCGAATGACTTCCGGGATGTTCCGGTTGAGACGACACCCCCCACCCAACCGACGCCAGATGGGATCGATCCGGTCCTGCCAACGCCGGACGCTGGCATCCGGCGCCAAGCCGTGCTCACAAAACAGCAGCCTGCCTTGTGGCTTCAGGACGCGGGCGATCTCGCTGAGCGCCAACTCGGAGTCAGGGATCGTGCAGAGAGTGTACGTCAGGACGACCGTATCGAACTGATCGCCTTCGAGAGGGATCTGTTCGGCTCCCGCCGACACGAGCTCCACGGTGAACGGGACGTCCTGCGCGGCAGCCGCAGCCATCTCGGTCAACTCTCGGGCCGGATCGAGGCCGCAGACCTCAGTAATCAAGCCGGCATCGTAAAACGGAAGATTCAGCCCGGACCCAATGCCTACCTCCAGGACCCTTCCGCGCGCCAGCGGAACAAGCTTCTCCCGCTGTCGCATGTTCGGCCGGGCACTACAGGTGAGATGGATTAGCCGAGGAAGTACGAACCGGTCATACAGGTTCATCTTCATGCATCTCCACGCCAGCGGTTACTCTGCCCGCGGTTGCTCCGCTTACGACATCGTAGCCAACCATCGATTCATGCCCTGGTCAACCGCAGCAGCTTGCTTTGCGGATTGGCGAGATAGTTGGAGAAAAAGTCCGCCCCGTGCTCCGAGAGGCCTTCCGGGCTGATGAAGGGGTCGTGCCAATCCAGCTTGAAACCGACACGTTGCGCGATCTCCTCGAGGAAATCACGCTCCCAGCGACGGAGCTCAAAGGTCAACTCTCGCTCCTTCTCGAAGCCGCCCGGGTGAAACCGCAACAAACCGCCATTGCCCGACTGCGCCTCCGAAAAGTAGTAGCCGAACTTCCGCTTGGAGTCCTGCGGATCGTGCTTGGTGAGATCGAACTCGGGGTTGGCGAGCATGGTGACGAAGCTGCAACCCGAATGGAGCAGCGCGTGGATCCGTTTGAGCACCGTCTCGATCTCTGCCGCGCTCTGCAGGTAGTGCAGCAGGTGGATCGCTGTGACGACGTCGAAGCGGCGATCCAACTCGAGTGTCGTGACGTCGCCGACACGGTACTCGATTCGGATCGGTTCGCGCTGCTCCTCTGCCTCCGCTTGCCGGATCAGCATCGGGGACAGGTCAACACCCATCACCGGATCGGCTCCGCATTCCTTGCGAAAGCGCCGTGTATAGAAGCCGTTGCCGCAGGCCAGATCGAGCAACGACTTTCCCCGGATCTCCCCCAGCGTCTGGAAGATCACCGGGTCCTGGCAATGGCGGTGGTACAGAGCCATCCGCGCCATGCCCTCCTCGAAGCGCGACTCGACCTCGTCGTACTGCTCCCGGAGGCCGTTGTGGCTATCGGCGTCTCCCTGCTTCATCTCTCGCTTCAACTCAGCCTCCAGTTCGCCCCTGGGCGCAGGCCGGCGAACTGCGCCCCTCGTGAGTTGGGATTTCAGGAGGATCCTCACCGACCTGGCGCTCAGTACGCAAATTCGGAGTATTCGCCGCTGAAAGTAGCCACCGTCTCTGTCATCTTCACTCGTGAGCACAGCAGAGGGGTCAGAGGCGACAGGATCAGTGCTCGTAGCAAACTCATCGGTCCGCAGTCCGCCTAACGTTTGGGATGAGCTGCAGACAAGAGAGGCGCGGCCTTTGCTCCGGCAGTGACGCCTTAGACTGTCAGTTCCATCCCTTTGTAAGGCGCACTACTCACCAAAAATATGACTCTCGCCAGCCTGCGCAAAGCTCTCGCCGAACTCCAGCTCGCCGTCATTCAGCGTATAGGGAAAAAACACTATGACAGAGTAGTTGTCTTTATGATCCAAAGCGGCGGCTATCGCGTCGGTGACTTGCGCTGCAGACGGACTCCTTACCCTGACATCGTAGATGATTGCCGTTGCCAAAAACTCACCGCTTTTCCCGCTCCGCCGGAAGCCATCGCGCAGTAGCTCAATTAGATCCGCCGATGGCGGCTGATCGTTCCCGTCGTGCGCCGCGACACTTACAATTTCGCCACCAGTCCGCATCGCGGCTCCGAAAGGAAGGAACTCGCCGTGCTCGCGAAGCATCTGCTCGGCAAACGGAATCGCTGAGTCCATGAGTGCTTCAACATCAGCCTTTGCATCGGCCATGACATCGCCTGCTACTGCCACCATCAATCCAAACGCTGCAAGCCACCGACCACGCATCCTATGGTCCCGGCACGCCGTTCGCCCAGCGCGATCCAACATCCTCATACACGCCTGCGCCTCACGAAGGGAAAGGCCACGAATGCTCCACCGCGAGGTTATTTGGCGCAGTGTCCGTTAATCGGCATCGTTCGACTTTCGAATACGGACTTGATGCTCTTCGACGATCCATAGCGAGCCCGTGAGGTCCTCCTTCTCGAGTGCTGCCGCTAGGCGGCTGCACAAGGATTCGATGTGCGGATTGTCCTGCTGTTCTAGCCGAAAGACAAGCCCGGAAATTCCGACGGTGGGTACGATCGGATGTCGCCGAATCCACGGTCCAGTGTGACGATCGCGCGATCCTCCTCCCTACACAGAGCCTCGAGTTCGGCGGCGTAGGCAATCGCTGCTTTGATGGACTCGTGTGAAACGTTGACGCAAGGAATTCCGCGACCAGCGCTTCGGCAATCATTTTCCTGCAAAGTAGTCTCCCCAGGGCTGGTGTTCCCGACCGGCCGCTTTCGAATACTGGCTCGGACTGTCCATGGCGCCTTCTCGGATTCCAGCGTAGATGCCCGCGATGACTCCCCCGAGAAACTCTCCAAGCTCGGCAACACGTTCACGCCGATACTCCTCGACTGTCATTTCCTGGTAGGTGAGGTTCGTGTCAAAAGCGCGATTCAAATGACTCGCCAACTGCGCCTGAGTCAGCGCCTCGCCGTGCAAGTTGTACGTATGCCCGTTGTGCTCGTCTTCGGTCAGCATCCGCGCATACGCGTAGGCGAGCTCGGGGCGGGTCGTATACCCACACTTGGCGTCGCCGGCACAATTCGCGATGCATCCCGCTTTCTTGTAGGCATCCATGGACTCAACGTCCGGCTCGATATAGATACCATTGCGACCAATCGCCCAGTCTAAGCCGCTGTCCCGAACGTCCTGCTCCGTTTGACGATTGCTCTGAACGATGGGTGAAAACGCGTTTCCAGTCTCCGCCCCCTGCACGCTGGTGTAAACGATCTTACCGACTCCGACATTCTGGGCCGCACGAATCACATTGCGGTGCTGTTCTATGCGCTTCGCGGGCTCGTCCATGCCGGACACTAGTAGGACTGTTCTGACTGAACGCAGGGATTCCTCGAGGTCCGCTCGAGAATTGTAGTCACCCTTTCTGATCTCGACGCCATGGCGCTGAGCCTTGGCGGGCGTACGCGCCAGCCCAACGACAGAGTGCGTTCCCAGGCGAGACAGGGCCTCAATGATCTCAGAGCCAAGCTTGCCGCTGGCCGCGGTCACTGCGATTGTCATTCGAGAGTTGCCCTCGTGTCCTTAGTTCTTCGACCAGACCGCCCTGCCATCTAACATGCTGCTCAGCTGCGGCGCGAAACGCCAGCTGCTGCTGCAGCTTGTTAGGCAGGATCGTTCGCACCCTGCCGTTTCGATTGTCGCTCCAACCATGACCACATGAACACACCCCAGAAGTAACCGCCAATGGGAAAGGTGACGATCGCCACCGGAGCGAAATCAAGAAAGGTCCGATCTGCTGCCCACCAAGCCATTCCGAGCGACCACGAAATCGCAACAGGAACACCCCAACCGATGACCCCCGCCACACGATGAAGTGCCGCCGGCCACGCTCACGCAACCTGCGGATTTTCTCCAACCGTCTTTCGTGTTTGTTTGAACCGTCCATAATCTGCCTCAACGTCCTGGCGTTCAACTGCGGGCTCTGGAGAGGTCACCTCGGCAGAGATCCGTCAGCGGCAACGGCCTGTCAGACAGTTGAATTGCACACGTTGTGTACAGACAGTACTTTCGACCTTGGGAATTTCTCCCACTGAGAGTTTGGAGAGAAGATCCATGAGAAGCAAGTGCGAACCTGATAACTCTGCACGACCTCTTACTATGACAGTCGAACGACTAATGAAGGCGGACGCGAGCGATATCTACCAAGCATGGACCCGGAAGTTCGATTCTTGGTTTGCACAGCCAGGGGAACTACTCATGGCCCCTGAGGTGGACAAACCATTCTTCTTCTACAACCGGAAAGATTGGGGAAGACATCCTCATTACGGTCGATTCTTGGAGCTGAAGAAGGATGAGTTGGTCGAGATGGCCTGGGTGACCGGCGAGGGAGGAACGGGAGGCGCTGAGACAGTCATTCGAGTAGAGCTGTCGGCACAAGAGGATGGGACACTCCTACGGCTCACGCACTCAGGCTTCTGCGATGAAGAGTCCCGAGATGGACATGCGGAGAACTGGCCCGAGGGGTTGGAAGTATTGGACAAGGCCCTGTGTCCCGAGAAATAGTCGTCCACGGAACACCTCAGCCCGGAGAACGTCCGGGATGAGCTGCAGGAAAAAGACGCGCGGCATTCACTCGAACGAATATAGCCACTGGTCGCCGACTAGCCTCATATAGAAAGAATCGAGGTCACCGTGACGATACGACACGAACGCTCGGTCAGGTCTCCCGGAACCATCAGGATCCAGACGGACAGCTATGATTGGCCCAGGCGGCTGCGTTTCGTACAGCTCCCGAAATAGTTCCTGCACGCGACGGATGGCCACCGGCTGTGGCACATCCGGTGAAAAAGCGAACCGGTTCAGAGCCTCCGTGTTTATGAGTACATAGTCGGTCGCCCGTGCCCATTCTTGTGAGCGTAGATGCTCGAGCAGCCGTTCCGCCTGCAATCTGGCCAAGGGCGGCTCGTGCTGGTCGGATTGCCCTTCGCCGCAACCAAGAGCAGCAATAGCTATGACGAATGTGATGAAGGCTTCTCTGACCACTATCCTCCTACCTTGAATTCTCGCGCGCCACGTAACGCCGAGGACAGCCTGCGGGCCGGAAGCCCGTCAAGTTCATCCCCTAGTTAGACCGCTGGCCCGTTCTGATTCAAGCGCTCGATATCCGCGATTGCGTTTTCGGAGAAACCGCTTTTTCGCAGTATCCCAGCGAAGAACCCTGTCTTTCCCTCGACGTAAGCGTCGATGTCCTCGGCGTACTGGCGAGCGAGCCGCTTCTTCAAGTTGCCATAGGCGGTGGCATCCTCGGGATTCTCGCGAAGATGATCTCGGGCGGCGAGGTGATTCGCCAAGGCAGCGCTGCCTCTCGGGCAAACGTATAGATGATGTGGCGGTAAACCTCGGGGAGGCCGAAAGGCCTCCCGCTGTGGAATGCCCAGGTCACCCCGGTGCACGTAGCCGAGAGTAGCGAGCAGCTCAATTGCGCGTGAGACGTCGGATTCCGGTACGACGACGTCGATGTCGATGACCGGCTTCGCCGCCAGTCCGGGCACGGACGTGCTCCCGACATGCTCGATCGATGCC
>JAJCXL010000140.1 GCA_029263435.1 Acidobacteriota bacterium
CGGTGACAACGACGTCGACGGCGTTCGGTAACCGGTCGCGCACCTGGTCTGCCAGTCCTGGTGCGGGCGGCTGATCGATCTCGACTCGTAGGTAGGCGTCCCCCGCGGTCGCGGCGACTTCGATGAGCTTGTCCATCGTCGTCTTCACGTGGATCAATCGACGACCCGAATGGAGCGGTACTTGCTCGACGACGGCCGGGATGTCCGGGCTCGCTTCGACGAGGTTGACGCTCTTATCGTCTCTCGTTTCACCGAAATCGAGCTGGAGCGGCGAGCCGGAGTACCACATGGGGCAAGAGGCAGCGAGCTTCTGCGCGCGATGCAGGTGCCCCAAGGCGACGTAGTGGAGCGAGCTTGGAAACGCGGTGGTCGGAATGCTGTACTCGAAGATGGTGTGCGCTTCGCGCTCGCCTCCGCCCATCTTCCCGCCGTGCACCATCGCGTGGCCGAGCAAGATGTCCACCGTCTGGGGCGTCGTTTTGTCCGCGCAGAGTGTTTCGATGATGCGCCGCGCGCGCTCCTGATAGGTGCCCACGTGCTCGAAAGCGTCGCGCAGCATGAGGTCCGAAGCTTTGACGATGAGCCGCTGAGAAAGAAACGGTAGGACCGCGATGCGAGCGCCGCCTTCTTCGGTCTGGAGGACTTGCACGCCGCCGTCTTCGGGGCGCGAGATCTCCGGCACCATCCGGATGTTCGTCAAGTGCATGAGAGGCTCGATCGCGCCGAGCCGCTTCGGGTTGTCGTGATTTCCCGAGATGACGACCACCCACTCGCTCACCTCCGCGAGCTCTAGAAGCGCGCGATAGACGATCTCTTCGGATTCGGGGGTGGGGGAGGCGGAGTCGAACAGGTCGCCCGCGACGAGGACGATGTCGACCTTACGGTCTTTGGCGATCTCGACCATCTCACGAAGCACCGCGCGGTGCTCGTCGGCGCGGCTTCGCCCGCGAATGGTTTTACCGACGTGCCAATCACCGGTGTGGAGGAAGCGCATAAGGCGGTGGGGCTAAGCGAGCCCGTCGAAAGGATCGCTTCCTTCCGGCGAGGCGGTGTCGCCCTTGGGCGCGAGGCGTGCTTCGCTCCTTCGGGTGGCCCAGGAAGGAAACGGAAACTGTGTGACGAGCGGTACCGGAAGCTCCGGCTGCGCGAGGATCATCGTTCCCGGCTTCAGGATGGTCGCCCGCTGGCGGTGGACCTTCGGGAGCCACCCGTACTCGTCGCGATGGGCTTCGGCGGAGTCGAGTCGACCGACGATCCGGATGGCGGAGTTCGCGATGATGCGACGCTCGACTTCACTCGCGGTTTGTTCCGCGCCGATGAGGATGATGCCGAGGCTCCGGCCGCGCTCGGCGACGTCGAGGAGCGTCTCTTTGATGGGGCTCGCGCCGTCTCGAGGGGCGTACTTGTTGAGCTCGTCGAGAACGACGAACAAGAGCGGCTTCGGTAAGCCCGAGCGCTCCTTCTCTTCGAACGCGCGCCTCAACGTGACGCCCACGACGAAGCGCTTCGCGCGATCGTTCAAGTTGTGGAGATCGACGACGGTCAGCTGGGCTTCGCGCTCGATGCTGTGACGGGCGGCGTTCGCGACGTCGCCGCGCACGAGATGGTCGAGATGCTTCACCGCGCCGAAGAGCCTTCGGACGAAAGCGTTGATCGTGCCTTGCCCCATCGCCGGCCCGGCCCAGTAAGGTCTGGTCAGCTCATCCTCCACGCATTCGGAGATGAGCTTGACGAGCTCTCTAAACGTGCGCACCTCGCGTCCTTCGACTTTGACCGCGCCTTCGCCGAGCGGGATGGCGTCTTTCAATCGAGCGGCGACGTTTTGGACGACGATCGTGTATTGCTGCCGATCGTCTTCGGCGTCGCTGAACAGAAACGGTAGCAGCCCTTCGTGGCAAAAAGACTCGAGAGTCCAGAAATAGGAGCTGACGCCGGTGTCACGGGTGGCGACATCGGGAGCGGCTGCGCGATCGCCTCTGCGGGGCGGCGCCCAAAGCTCGACGCTCTTGAAGGCGCCGGCGTGAAGGCCGAGCTTCTCATACCGTTTTCGTTGAGTGTCGTCGAGGCCGACGTTCTCGTGATCGAGAAAGAGAAGATCCTCGCCCTTCACGTTGTAGACGAGAGCCTTCGTGTTGAGCGCATCGGCGCCGAGGACTTTCGACGTAAAGAGACTGTAGAGGAGAAAGCTCGCATAGGACGTCTTGGTGGCGACGCCCGAGATCCCGCTGATGTTGATGTGAGCGCCTCTCGTGCCGTCGATGAACTCCAGGTTCACGTAGACCGGCTCATCGTCTCGCGACAGCCCCGCCGGCAGGCGCTTGGCAGCGTCCATCCCGTCGAAAAACAGCGCCCGATCGCGTTCGATCCCCGTGGCGCGATGCACGACCTCGCCCGGAAGCGGCGGCACGAAGATCTCGGGCTCGAATCGGGTCGTGACGACATGGGCCGCTTGGCTGACTTGCGCCGGCAGCACCCCGTCCGCGATCAAGAACACGTCGGAGTCGAACCGCGCGCCTTCGTGCCTCGCGCGCACTTGAGTGACGACTCCGTAGATGTGGACCGTCGTGCCGTTCGGAAGCTCACGTGACACGGCGACGACGTCGTCGAGCTGCAAGACCTCGCCAGGCGCGATGGCGACCCAAAACTCCAGGGGGGTGGCGTCCTCGGTTCCGAGAACCCGTCCCGCGAAAGGCTTCGACACGCTCATCGAGCGTAGAGTACACCGCCTTTAGGCGCGATCAAGGAGCGGCGGTGGGGCTGTCTGCGAGAATGTGCTCGATGACGGCGTCGAGTGCCGGAATGCGGTAGTCCGTGAGACGTCGACCGTTCGCGAAAAATACGGGCGTGCCGGAAATACCGAGCTCTCTCGCGAGTGTGATGTCTTCACGGACGCGTTCGCGCGCGTCGTCGGAAGCGAGACAGGCGTCGAGAGCCTCTCGGTCCAGCCCGAGCTCAGCAGGGAGCGCCTTCAGTCGGTCTCCGGTGAGCTTGCTTCCGTTGAACATCGCGTCGTGGGCCCGCCAGAAGAGGTCTTCGCTCTGCACCCCCGCGCAAGTCGCGATCAAAGCGGCGTCGCAGGCATAGGTGTGGAGCGGTTTCGGTAGGGTCTCGTTACAGGCCTGGTCGAGCGGGAAGTTCTTGAACACGACCCTCACCTTTCCTTCGTATTGCTCGAGGATCTTGTGAACTCCGAATGCCGCCTCCCGGCAGTAAGGGCACTCGAAGTCACTGAACTCCACGATCGTAATCGGCGCATCCTCAGGCCCGCGGCTGAAGTCGCGGCCAGGCTCGATGGGAATCGTTCGCTCTTGCGCGCCTTGCCACCGATCGACGACTTGCTGGATGGCGGCGTTTACGGCGCTTGCCTCCGGGCTCGTCTGCTCCGGGAACAAGCGCCACACGAGTGCCAGGACGAGCAGGAGGAACAGGCCGGCGAACGGAAGGATGGTGAGAAGGAAGGGCTCCTCGTCGGATGCCGGTGTCTTCTCGCTCATTCGACCTTGGTCTCGGGTTCACTGTCATTGTAACATCCGCCGAGTCCACTCCTTTCGGGAAAGGTCCCTTCATGATTGCCCTACTGCTCGCGCTCGTTCTGCTTCACGTTCTCCCGTCTTTGGTGTCGTCCCAAGAGGCTCACGTCCTCGAGCCCTCCCGGGTCTTCGACGGCGAGGCGTTGCATGAGGGGTGGGTCGTCGTCGTTCGCGGCGAGCGCATCGAAGCAGCCGGCCCGAAAGCGTCGGTGCAGGTGCCGGCCGGAGCCGACCGCGTCGCCCTCGACGGGATGACGCTCATCCCCGGCCTCATCGAAGGACACTCGCATGTCTTGCTTCATCCTTATGACGAAGCGACCTGGAACGACCAGGTGCTACGAGAGTCTCGCGCGCTGCGCGTCGCTCGTGCCGTCAACCACGCGCGTGACACGCTCCTCGCGGGCTTCACCACCATCCGCGATCTCGGAAGCGAAGGCGCGGGCTACGCGGATGTCGGCGTCAAGCAAGCCATCGACCAGGGCATCATTCCCGGCCCCCGCATGCTCGTCGCCGGACGCGCCATCGTCGCCACCGGAAGCTACGGCCCGACCGGCTTTGATCCCGACTGGGACGTGCCTCTCGGCGCAGAGCCCGCCGACGGCCATGACCTCGTGCGGGTCGTTCGCGACCAAATTGGCAAAGGCGCCGACTGGGTCAAAGTCTATGCGGACTACCGGTGGGGACCGACGGGCCAATCCATGCCCACGTTCTCCGTGGAAGAGCTCACTCTCATCGTCGAGACGGCGGCCAGTAGCGGGCGATTGACCGTAGCGCATGCGGGCACCGCCGAAGGCATGCGCCGAGCGACGCTCGCGGGCGTCACCACCATCGAGCACGGCTATGGCGGCACCGCTGAAGTCTTCGCGCTCATGGCAGAGAAGGGCGTCGCCCTTTGCCCTACCCTCGCGGCCGGAGACGCCATCTCGCAATACGGAGGATGGAAGAAAGGCGAGCAGCCCGATCCACCGCGAGTGCTCGAAGCGAAAGCG
>JAJCXL010000141.1 GCA_029263435.1 Acidobacteriota bacterium
CTAGGTATTCCCAGTCGAGCGGCGCCGCTTCTGACCAAGACGCTCTTGTTCATCGGCGAAGGCAGTAACGCCATCATGGGCCACACCGAAGAGATGTGGGGCAAGAAGTTCCGCGCCTACGACAAGACCACGGGGGACGTCGTGTGGGAGACCGAGCTGCCGTCCGGAACGACCGGGGCTCCGATCAGCTATTCATACGAAGGCCGACAATACATCCTCGTCGCGGTGGGTGAGAGGCGCTATCCCGTCGAGTGGGTCGCCTTCGCGCTTCCGACGGAGCCGTAGCTAAGAAGCTCCATGTCGATAACCTCTGGGGAACGCCTGGGGAGCTACGAGGTTGTCTCCCTACTCGGCAAAGGAGGCATGGGAGAGGTCTACCGGGCGCGGGACACGAAGCTCGGCCGCGAGGTCGCGATCAAGGTTCTGCCCGAAACGTTCGCGAAAGACCCCGAGCGGCTGGAGCGCTTCGAGCGCGAAGCGAGGCTGCTGGCTTCGCTCAACCATCCTAATATCGCGACCCTTCATGGTTTGGAAGAGCACGACGGCCGAGCGCTACTCATCATGGAGCTCGTCGAGGGCAAGACGCTCGACGAGCTTGGGGCGCTCTCGCTCGATGACGCGCTCCCGCTGTTCGAGCAGCTCGCCGATGGGCTGTCCGCTGCGCACAACCAAGGCGTCGTTCACCGGGATCTGAAGCCCGCCAACATCAAGGTCACTCCCGGCGACAAGATCAAGATTCTCGACTTCGGCCTCGCCAAAGCTCTTGCCAGCGACACTCCTGCGGAGGTCGACTCGTCGGCGTCCCCGACACGGACCAAAGACACCGCTCTCGGCGCCATCCTCGGTACCGCGCCGTACATGAGCCCCGAGCAAGCACGAGGAAAGCCTGTCGACAAGCGCACCGACGTGTGGGCGTTCGGGTGCTGCCTCTACGAGATACTGACGGGCAGGAAAGCCTTCGGCGGCGAGACCGTCACCGACACTCTCGCGGCCATCATGAAGAACGAGCCCGACCTATCTCGGGTTCCCGAGCGAGTCCGGCCTCTGGTCGAAGGGTGCCTCACGAAGGACGCCTCCAAACGACTGCGTGACGTCGGCGACGCCCGATTGCTACTGCTGGCGCCCGAGAGAACACGACCGACCTGGCCGCGCCCGATGTGGCTGATCGCCGCGGCGATGATCGGCGCTATCATCGCGGGCCTCGTCACCCGCGCACCGCGACCACCCAACCCCAAGCCGGTCAGGGTCTCCTTGACGCTGCCCGAAGGGCTCGAGGTCCACGAAGGCAACCCCAACGAGCCCGGTCCGCTCGCGATCTCACCCGACGGAGCCGTGATCGCGTTCATCGGCGTCACGAACGACGGGGTCCAAAGGCTCTACCTCCGACGTTTAGACGACGCCGACAGCCAAGAGATAGCGAGCACCGAAGGCGCGTTCGGCCCGTTCTTTTCTCCCAACAGCGAGTGGCTGGGGTTTTTCGCCTCTGGAAGCATGCGTAAGGTCCGGGTCGGCGAGAGCGCGGCGACGACGATCTGCCCCGCACCCGGGATCCCTCGGGGTGCGAGCTGGGGCGAGGACGGCAACATCGTGTTCTCGCCCGGCCGTCGAGCGCCGCTCTACATCGTCTCGTCCGAAGGCGGCGATCCCAAGCCTCTCACGGCTCTGGAGCCGGAGGCCGACGTGCTCGGCCACCACTTTCCCCATGTCAAGGATGCGGGGGTTCTCTTCTACGCCGACGGCGCTTCGCGGGAGTCGATCGCCTACCTCGATTCGACGACCGGAGTCTCTCGCATCATCCTCGATTCCGAGCTCGAGGCGAACTCGCCCCAGTCCGCACGCTACGCTCGCCGCCTCGAGAGCGGACATCTCGTCTACGCTGCCGGCGGCGGCACCCTGTACGCAACGGTGTGGGATCCGGGAAGCGTCGCGGTCGTCAGTCCGGGAGTCCCCGTTGTTTCCGGCATCAACCGTGTCGTGGCCTGGGGCGGCTTCAGCTTCGACGTCTCCGACAACGGGACCCTCGTCTATGCCGAGAGCGAGCTCGGCGAGGTCGTATGGGTCGACCGTCAAGGGGGCACCGAGCCGCTGGGCGACGAGGTGCTCGGAGCGTTTCCGCGGCTGTCGCCCGACGAGGCGAAGCTCGCGTTCGCATTGGAGAGCTTCGGCGGCAACCTCGCCATTCGCGATCTGGCACGCGGTACGACCAATCGCGTCGCCGCCGACGTCGCCGTACCAACGGGGTGGCACCCGGACAACGACAGACTCGCCGTGATGCGCGTGACCGGAGCGATCGAGTCCATCAGCATCCTGCGCTCCGACGGGAGTGACGAAGCATCCGTCGCGGAGAGCAGCGCGCGCCGTTGGCCTTATGCGTTCTCCCCCGACGGGCGGCACTTGATGTTCGGAGAGCTCGGAGGGGAGACCGGGCAAGATCTCTGGACGACGACGCTCGCCGGAGACGCGGAGCCGTTTCTCGTGACCGGGTCCAACGAGACGGACGCATCTTTTTCGCCCGACGGACGCTACGTGGTCTATCGGTCGGACAAGTCAGGGCGTGAGGAGATCTATGTCCGGGACTTTCCCGTGGGCGAACGGGAGTGGGTGGTCTCGAACAATGGCGGGCGGGAGCCGCGGTGGTCTCGAAGCGACGAGATCTTCTATCGCGTCGGGCAGCGCATGATGGTCGTCGATGTGTCGGTCGAGCCGGAGTTTCGGCCCGGACGTCCGCGGGTGCTGTTCGAGGGACCGTTCGAGTCGGGTGCCGGCGCCCAAGTGTGGGCGAACTTCGATGCCGCCTCCGACGGGCAGCGGTTCATCATGCTGCGGAAGGATCCGATCGCGGGGCGCCGGATCCAAGTCATTCTCAACTGGACCTCCGAGCTCGAGCGACTCGTACCGACAAAGTAGCCGATCTCGGCGCGGTAAAACGCGCCGTCGATCGCAAGCGCCGGCCAGGCCAGTTCGTCTTGAGCGGCTCGGCGAACCTGGCTCTCATGAGCGCAGTGACGAGTCGTTGGCCGGAAGGGCGCTTTGTCTGAAGCTGACACCGTTCACCCGGCGGGAAGCTCGAGGCGCAACATCTCGGAAGCCGCTCATCGCTACCCTGCTCGAACGGAAGACAATCCGCTGCCGTGCGCCTGTCGATCCAACCTCGACGAAGAAATTCTCCTCGGTGGGATGCTCTGAGGTCGGAGGCCCAAAAAAGTGCCTGGCACCCTCTCCCTCCTAGAATCCACACGTTTTCCGCAAGGCGCCGTTACCGAACGTAACAAACGTTTCCGCGGGAACGTAGTGCGTGGAAAAGAATGGGATCTGACCCCTTTTTTCAGCGCGCGCCACAGGCGTTGGCGATGTTCTCGACCTGGCGACGCAGGGCATCCAGCGATGTCCGACCGGCCGCGGTTTGGATCTGCGAGGCGATTTGGTCGAGCTTCTCGTTCACGTCGCGGAGGTTCGACTGCACGGCTTCGCAATCGGTCTGATTGCGGACGATCCCGTTCGCGGCAGCGGTCGCGTCTCTCATCAAGCTCGTATCGGACACCGCTTCGCCGACTTGCTCTTCACCGACACCGCCTTCGCCGCCGCACGCGACAGCACCCACGACCATCAGAATCACCACCGCTGCTCGGACCATGGATAACCCTCCTGAATCGACCTCATCGTAGTACATCGAACTGGTGGGTGTACTTCACGATGAAGGTTCGACTTTGCGGACCGATCCGAAAGTCGCCGAGACCTTCGGTGTCGTTGAAGACGACGAAGAGTCCGGTTCCGGCGGTGCTCAACCAGCTGAAGCGCAAGTTCGTCGACCAGACGTCACTCTGAGTGTTGTACTGAACCAGGGATTGAAGGCTCATGGACGGCGAGAAGCTGTAGTTGACGCGGAACTGAGCGAGGTTCGTGATGAAGCTCCCCTCTTCCAAGTCGACGTTGTTGTACGACCAGGTGGCGCTCGTGATGAGCTTCGCGCCGTGCCGATAGTTAATGGTGGTGCCGACGGAGGCACGATTGCCGGAAAAGAATCCGCCGGCGTCTAGGCTACCGGTATACGAGAAGGGAGCGCTTTGGTCGGTATTCCATCGCCACGCGACCTCGTTGAACTCGTAGATGCCGACCGGAATGACGATGCCCTCGGCAATCTCGAACGACTCGGTGAGACCTTCTCGCCTCAAGTTCACGGCCGGACTGAAAAAGGCACCGGACTCGAAATCGACGTGGCTGTCCAAGTGAAGAAACTCGGTCTCCTTGAATCCTTCGAAATCCCAGAAGCTTCTATACGTCGCGTGAGGACGAAGCTCGCGTAGCCACGAGATCGACGGCGTCCGCACATTTTGGATATAGCTCGACTGGATCGTTCGATAGTCACTCCTCGCGAGGAACCCGACTTCCGGATTGAACTCACCCCCGACCTCTGTGTACTCGAACCACCATCGTCCCCAGAGTTTCTTGAACTCAACGAAGAAGTCAGCGGCGTGCTCCCGACCAGTCGAGCCTGGCGTCTCGGTGCGCGCCACCATGCCCCGAAATATCCAGGCTTGTCCCACGCCGAGGGTGCCATCGACTCCCCAGGTGCGATTCCAGTTGTTCGGGCCGGAGAGGTCCCCGGTCCCGCTCCGATTCACGAAAAGTGCCCCCAGGCTCGAGCGGTTGGGAAACTCCCGGCGGAGCGCCGCGACGGTGAAGTTATCCGCCGCACTGACACCGTCCACCGAGTCGGTCTGCATGTTCATGATCCCAACATTGAAGCTGCCGGCCTTGCCGCTCAACCTCCCCCCCGCCTGGATCGGCACGAGACTTCCGGAGGGGCCGATGCCGATCCGCCGGCTAAAGAACAGCTCCAGCGTCCTTCCGGCGGCGTCGCCGGTTCCCATCGCGAACGTACCCGCGTTCTCGAGAAAAAACGGTCTCTTCTCGGGAAAGAACAAGTTGAAGCGCGTGAGGTTTACCTGCTGGTCGTCGACTTCGACTTGGGCGAAGTCCGTATTGACGGTGAGGTCGAGATTCAAGGCGGGCGTGACCCCGAACTTGGCGTCCACCCCGAGCTCCGCGTCGAGCTCGCGCGGCGTGCCCGCAGCGTAATCGCGATTGGCCGACGAAAGAGCATAAGGGATGACTTTGAAATTGCGGGGAGTCTCGAGCTCCAAGCCCGTCAAGTCTCCCGCGGAAGACAACCGGTAGAGATTGAAGATTCGGGAGACCGGCGACCAATAGACTTCCTCGCGCTTGCGCCGGATGTTGCGGGTGAAGTTGAGCCCCCAGCTCTGCGGCTTGCCCGAGCCGTAGCGGAGCGTGCGTAGAGGGATGGCGAACTCCGCGGACCAGCCGAAATCGCCTCGATGCGCTCGCACGACAAAGCTCGCGTCCCAGTTGAGGTTGAACCCGCTTCCGGTACCCGCCTGCGAGCGACGGCTCGACGTTTGGCCGCCACCGCCTTCCTTGCTCACCTGTCCGTCATACTCGATGCCCGCGGGGTTCGTTCCGAACACGAATCCGTTCTGCCGGTCGTGATAGGTGTCGAAGATGACTTGAAACGAGTCCATGTCCAGGAGACCGGAATCTCGACGACTGTCGGTCACGACGATCGC
>JAJCXL010000142.1 GCA_029263435.1 Acidobacteriota bacterium
GACGAAGTCGACGCCACCGCGCTCACGCAGGGAGACGGCGTTGAGCGCCGGCATGATCTTGGTGGACAGCCACGTGCCGATGTCTCGCGACTCCAGGCGCGTCTGGTTGGCCCGGAAGCTCTCGCGCATCTCCGCTTCCAAGGGATGACCCGAGGGTGTGACCACAATGTCGGTGCGGTCATCGTTCAGCTTCGCGTGAAGCTCTTCGTTGAAGGTCGCCCCGTGACGCTCATCGGCGTCCACGTCGTAAACCATCCAGTGTGCATCGGCGACGTGGTGCTTCTTGCGCTTCGCGTTGCCGCGGATGACCTCGTCGACTGCACGGGTGAGCGCGACTTTGGGCGACGGCAGCGAGAGCAACCAGTCGGCGTCGAGTCCTTCGCCGGCCCACGCATCGGCGAGTGCCGCGTGGTCCGTGTTGCCGCTGAGTTGCCACCACGTCACCAGCCCAGTGGCATCGGACGCGAGGCCGTTGGGCAGCGCGATGAGGTTGTCAGGAGTGGTGGTTGAGTGAAGTGCGTTCATTGTGGTTTTGCTTTCTTGGTGGTTGGTGGTTGGTTGTTGGTTGCTGGTTGCTGTACTCGAAACACCGGGCGCCGCTTCGCGACGCAACGCCCGGGACTTTCGTTTACAGGTGCGTGCGGAGAATCTCCATCGCGTCTCCACTGCGCGCTGCCGTTTGAACGCCGGCCGCGTCTCATGCTCTTCGATTGTGGCCGCCCCCCTCAGGGGTTACCGTTTGCTCGTTTCAGTGAGCCAGTCTCAATCCAGCCGTCTACCTCTGCGTGTGTGCGGAACCGGCGAACCGGCTGCTCTATGTTTCGGCAGAGTGTCATCCCCTTGCGTTTGTACGGGGCCCGTTGTTGCTGCAACGGGCTGCTCTTTGTGTCAGCAAGGGGGAGACGACCAGCCCACGGATTCGCCCGTGGTCAGTCGGCGAGGCTCTCATCCGGCTAGCTCTCCTTGGGGAGCCACCCCTGCCTGGCAGCCAGGGGTGCGTGGATGGGATGCGCGCGTGCTCTAAAGGAAGGCCCGTCGCCGGGCTCACATCCAGCCCCAGGGAAGGCCTGCCGTCGCAGGGGCCCTGGGGTGGGCGCGCTGGGGGGCCTCGCTGGCCCCCGTGCATGTTCAACTATTCGATTGTACCGTCCCACCGCCTAACGGGCGTTGGACGAGACAATCTAGCACCTATTCATCCAATACGGAGAAAGTTCTCTATATTGGAGTAAGTGCTCTAGCTACCTGATATCAGCCCACAGGGGGCTATTTGCGGGGTGTACGCTTCCGGGCGGGCCCCTTCTTGGACCGGGACTTCGAGGCCTTTTTGGCCCTGGTGGGCGTGGTCTTTGAGTCCGACGACGTTTTGTTGGACTGCGAGTCCTCGGTTTCGGCGGCCCCATCGGTGTCGGACTCTGCGTCCGCATCGTCGGTATTGGACTTCGAGTCCTCAGCAGCGTTGTTGGACTTCGAGTCCTGGGCATTGTTGGGCTTCGAGTCCTGAGCGGACGCCTCAACCACCCGGAGGGACGGAGGGTCCGACACGGGGGGTGTTGGTACGGACTGGGGGGCCGAAGCCGGAGGGGCCGTTACGGACTCGGAGGACACGGGCCGAGCGACGCCCATGCTTGAGTACACCTGCGTGAGCAACTGGTCCAAGATCATTCCTTGGCTTTCAGTGACCACGTTACTGATGGCGCTGGCGATCGCTTCTAGCTGCACGCATCGCATCATCGCTCCGATGGCTTCTTGGTCTGTCTGTAGTTGAGGGGCCCACCACTCCCTCAGCCGTTGAAGGTGGTCGGGGCTCAGGATGTTGCTGAACTGCGCCCACTGGGGGGGAGTGATACTCACTCCGACCGCCAGCGAGAGGTGAGCTACGCCTTGGCCTGGCTGCAGTGTCAGAGGTCCTGGTGCGGCGGTAGGAACCTGGGTGGGGGTGGGGACCGTGGTGGGGCGCGGTACGGGTGCTGAGGCTGTACGGGCACCGGGTGCTACGGTACGCGACTTTGGTGGTGGGGGAGGCGGGGGTCCAGTTTGCACAGGCGGGGCGCCGGGCATTCCGGGCATCCCTCCGCCCATCATGGCGGCCAGCATGGAGGGGTCTGCGTCGGTCATCTTGGCCATGCCGGCCATCATGAGAATGGGGAGTGCTTGGGAGAGTTGGCCACCGATCTCCGAGATGAACGCCTTGGTTCCGTCGGCCCGCAACTTCTCACGTTCGATATTGAGGTCCATGGTGAGTTCCTTGTGGCGCAGGTCTGCCATGAGGTTCCCACTTTCGATGGTCTTCTCCATCGCGTGGTCGAGCACTTGGTACACCCGGTCTTCGCGTGCGTTATCTCGGTCGCGACTTTGGATTTCCCCGTCGATGAGCGCGTGTGCCAGTGACGCTTCCCTATTCGCTCCGGCGCGTACGTCTTCTCGGAGGTCTGAGTTCGTGCTTACCAGAACCTGCATTGCTCGCTCGGTCATCTTCAGCGCGAAGTGAGTTTGCTGAGTAGCGATGGCGGCGACGGCGGTATTGGGATCTGTGCTGGCAAGCTGCGCGATGACGGCGGCGTTACCTTGTTCGTTTCCCGTATGTGTCTCGGGGTCTATGACCGTCGCCGTCACCGTAAACGGGTTCTTGCGGGAGTACGAGTGAAACTCGAACCGAACGTGGACTTCACGTTCGAGTTCTTTCGATTTCATGAAGGCGAGTCGGTAGGCCGTGTCCAAGATTTGCTCAACGTTGTCGTCTGGGTATTCGTCCTTTTTCCCGTCCACCAAAAATCCACCGATGGATTCCCGCTTGCCGTCTTCTTCTCGGATGACCGTTATTCGTTTGAGACCGGAGAGAGCTTTGTCGAGAGCGGCACGGACCGCGGGTTCTACTTCCACGGGGCCTGCGGGGAGAGCGTATTCACCATCGAGATGCATTGCGTGTCAGTCCTTCGCTGAAAAGGGAGCGTTTCCTAGCAGAAAAGGGACGCTGAGTCCTTATCAGCCAAGATAGACGCAAAAATCGGGGATTTCTAGGCTGATCAGCGGTCAGTCAGCCAGTGGCGAAAACGGCATCCCACGGGGTGTTTGCTATCGGCATCCCACGCTGCGTCAACTAGACCCACTCATTTCACTCCGGGCTGTGCCCGGCAAACCGAACGATTCACACAGGACTTCACATCATGGCTCAGACCCAGACTTCTCCCGCCGTCAAGGCGTCGACCTACAACCCCAAGGCTTTTCAGCGGGACTTCGTGGCGCTGGCCGTGCAGAACCCCAAGAAGGCCGCCAACATGGCGGGCGATTGGCGCATGCGGTTGGAGAACGCGCTCATCGAGGCGGAGACCGCGACCGAGATGGCGCTGCAGCTTGCGACCATTGGTGGTTCCAACCTTGCGTTTTCGACGCTGAGTGGATGGCTCTCCGCGAAGAAGGAGCACATCGAGGCGCAGTGGAAGAACCCCGACCCGAACGGTGATGCCACCCAGAAGAAGGCGGCGGACTACTACGGTGCGAACCCGACGGCGGACGCTTCCAAGACGAGCCCCTTCAAGGAGGGCAAGATCAAGGACCCGACCAAGATGGTGGGCATCCCCGTGAGCCTGTGGCTCGTTGGTGGCACTGGGCTGCTTGCGTGGTTCGGTCGCAACACGGATCAGGGTGTGATGGCGCGCGGTCTGGCGACCGGTGCTCTCACCAACATGACGGGCGAGCTTGGCCAGAACGCTGGTCGCAAGATGTTCCAGAAGAAGGACAAGAAGAACGGCAACGGCAACAGCTAGGTCGTTCGAGCGTTCCCACGCTTGGGGCGGCTAACGGGCCCCATCGAGTTCCCGGTCACAGGCCGGCGAAGAAGTTGAACCTTCAACAAAGGGAAAGATGAATCCGAACATGATGCAGCAGGGGGGCCGTGGTCCCCAGCAGAATCCCGTCGATGTCGGCGGATGTGGAACGCAGGGGGCTTGCGGGCCCACTGGATACGCGACGGGCCCTGGTCCGTACACGAGCTTGGCCGCGCCCGGTCAACTCTACGCGATCTACTTCCAGCTTGGCTTTTGTGGTGCGGTTGACCACAACGGCAACTTCTACACGGTGAGCGTCTACACGGACGACCTGGGCAATCTTGCCAGGTTGTACACTCCGCTCGGCACGCAGCTTGCGTTCGAGATTGGTCTGGGCTTCTTCCAGATCTGCGGTGTGAACGTGACCGCAGGTGAGGACGTTTGCGCAACCGTTTTCCAGAACGAGCAGAACTTTGCCAACATCGCTGGCAACGTCGACCTGTCGATCTGGAGCACGGACGGGTGCTGGTGCCCGTTTGAGGAGTGCATTTCCGCAGCCAACGATTCCAGCCTGGTGCTGGAGGCAGCGGTCGTGCCGAGCAAGGACATGCCGTCCCAGACCATCGTCACAGCGATTGACGGCGGTGGTGCGGCAGTCACCGAGGTGGATGTGTTCCTGTCGGATCTCCGACTGGCATTCGTGGGTACGCTCTTCCGCACCGTGGAAGGCTGTCAGACCGTTGGCGTGTTTGCTCCTCTGGAGCAGGCCGCTCAGGTTCCTTGTGGACCGGACGGTGCTGGTGGCGGGTACGGCGGTGCTGGCGGGTACGCGATGGGACCTGGCGGCATGCGTGCAGCCAACCCAGCGCTCGGGTACTAACCCCCGAGCGCAGCACAGGAACCCAGGGGGGCTTGCGGGCCTCCCTGGGGCTCTTTCTTCGACAAGTGAATCATGACGACTCCCAAACACACTCCTGTAGGTGACCTTAGGTGCCACACGGACCCCAACGGTCAAACACAGTGCGAGGTGGACGGGTTCAGTGCTGAGAGCGCGCCTTGTGTAGATGGCCGACAGGACCGATGGGTTTCTCCTGGAGACTCGGTTCACGGACGGTCAGAGCAGGTCGCAGAATACTTCACCGATGGGGGCTCTACCTTCGCGCGACTCACCAACGGCAATGTCGTGCCGGTGTGTCCGGGGTCGACCCCATCGAACGCCACACACATTTCCGGCGCCCAGCAGGGTGTCAGTGTAGGACAGGTAACACCGATGGCTGACCAGTCTCCTTCTCCAGATCTTCAAGGTGTATCTCCGCAGCAGGTATGTCCTCCTGGGTGGACGATGGCCGTGGACGGAACGTGTATTCCCCCGACGGCGATTGCGACGCCAGATACACCGGAGGCATGCCCGGCGGGGCACTACCTCAAGGAGGACGGTTCGTGCGCGGTGATTGATTTCGATCCGTCGTTGTCGTCGCCCGACTTGGGTGCGGCGCCGACGTTGGCAGAGATGGCGCCTGACATGCCGCCGGCGGCAACGCCGGTAGCTGGGGCGTCGTTCGATCCGAAGATGGGGAAGTTGGCGGCGCAGGGAACTGTTTTCGACGGGATGGAGATTCAGCCTTACGGTCAGGGCCTGTGCCCCGAGAATTACAACGGGGGGAAGCGTGCGGTTTTCTTTGCGGTCGGTCAGATGAAGATGTTCGCGACCATCGTCGAGGACCACGGTGCCTGTTGCGGCTCGTGTGCGGTGGGTGGAGCGTGCAGTGGCTGCAGCACTCCGGGTGCGATGGAGGGTGATGCGGTTGCACCCAGAGGCAGCGCACGGATTCGGATGGGGAGGCCGCTTCCTCCACACACATCGGACGCGGTACGCGATCGGACGACGAAGGTTGTGGTAGCGAATGACGGTTACCTGTTGTCGCTCAATCCGTTGCGCAACCCAGCGGCTACTTTTGACGATGCGTACGGTCGGAAGATCTACGTAGGCAAGAGAATGTGGACCGCGCCTGGGCTCCCCCCGCCGGTTTCGGTATCGGTAGGGGGTGCGAGTTTTCCTGGAGTACCTCAAGCCCCGTCGCCTCGACCGGGTGCGACGGGTGTGCCTGGTGTTCGGCAGGGGCCTGCGATGCCTGGCGGGATGGCACCGTCGATGGGGGAGCGGATGCCAGGTCTTCCGCCGCGCAACCCTGAATGGGCTTTCCGCGGTCCCGAGGTGAAAGTCTAGTGGCTGGGGGCAAGAGTCAGATTTTTCAGTCTCGCCGCTCGGGGCCTTTGGCGCGTCCTCGTTCTTTTCCGCCGCCGGTTCCTCCGACGAGCGCGAGGGGGATCAGCACACAGCCGTCGGCGGCGTACTCATGTTTCGACCCGTGCCCTGATGGAGCATCGGAGCAGGTTGGTGAGTACATCCCCTATCTTTTCAGTCCCTTCTACAAGCGCTTCACGGTTCCGGCGCGCGGCGTCGATTCGCTTCTAAACATCTGCATCCCGCAGTGGCAGGGGGGTTACTGCAAGACGTGGTGGTTCGTGAAGTGTTTCGGGTATGACGTGGTACGGGACACGACCGACGAAGATGCTCCGGCGCTACCGGCGGATGTGTTTCCCGAGGGTATTCCGTACTCCATGTTGAAGCTGGAGGTGATTGGAACTGAGTACGGCAAGTTCAAGGCGCGGTTTTTGTTCGACATCGGCAGTCGCATTGACGTGAACCTTGGGGCGTACCAGCGGTTGGAGGCGTACGTACAGGTTCCAGATCTACAGGCGTACAGAGACAACGGAGGTTACTTGGACCCGAACGTCCCGTACAACCTTCAGGACTTTCGCGCGAAGAGCCTCATCTTGCCTTCGGCTGTCGGGGTTGAGGCGCTCGGTGGATTTCGCAACGGCCGATTCACGCAGTCGTTGTATTTGAGTGCGGCGGACCAGCCTACTCAGACGATGGACATTCCGGCTGGCTCGAAGCAGGTGCACGTGATGTCTGACGATCCGGCTACGGCGCAGACGCTCACGTTTTTGTCACCGATGAGTTTGCCGGTGTCTGTGGTGTTGGGGACTTCCAACTCAGTGATTGAGATTCCCGACAACGCTGACCGGGTCATGGTCGGCTTGGCTGGTGGTGACGCAGGTCCCCGCATCGCAACCCTGATTTTCCGTCTCGATGTCTGATGATCGCAGAGGTACATCTGGTTTCCCCGGTGGGCGTTTCGACGCAGCGCCAGGTAGGGAAGATCTGCGAGATGTTGCGCGAGGACAACATGACGTGGATTGCGGGTCGAGTGAACTCGGGCCTCAAGCACACGATTCCGCTCGGAGCGAAGGCGGCGGGCATTCGGTACCAGCCTCCGAACGCAGCGGAGAAGCGCACGCCCAAGCAGATTTTCAGATCTGCGCCGTACATGTTCTCGGTCGGCCACGGGAGTTGCTGCGACATCGCCCCGTTCGATGCAGCGGTGCTGACTCTCCTGTACGACATTCCCTCTCGGACGATGGCCCCACCGCAGGGAGGGACGAGTCTTCATTGCAACGTGTTGACGCCGTGGGGGGTTTACGATCCGACGTTGTGGTGGAACAAGCCGCAGTACCGATTGCCTCCACTGGAGTGGGGCGCACAGTTGTGTCGGCAGGCCGTACAGAAGTTGGTGCAGGAGGGTGGGGGTAGTGGCTCGCGGTAAGATGAACCCGCAGTTCCGGACCGACATGGGGAGTCTTTTGGACTCCGTCAATCGGAACAAGCTCGTAGCACTTCGGCAGGCGGTTCCTCAGCGGAAGCGCCACACGCCGATTGCATTGGGACACATTCGGCGGAGCGCCATTCCGTTCATTGCGTACATTGATCGGACGTGCCCCCCACCGATCCGCGATGAGCGGTTGGTTGTCACGAGGGAATGGGCGTTGGGTTGTTTTTTGCCGGCCTACTCCTCGGCGCGCGGTCGAGCGCGCAATGACCCGGACGCCATCACGGATGCCATTTCCGAGGTGTTGATCTCCCGGTGGCTGAAGGCGCCGAAGGTTTCGTTGGCGGCCTCCGAGTTGGAGCGTCGCATTCAACTTGCTGTTGCGGTTCTTCTTCGGCAGGATGGGTTTGACGTCCAGATGCCGGAAGAGCCCGGCTATCCTCCTCCTGCCGCGCAGATTCATCCTGCGTGGGTTCGCGCGCTCATGACGGGCTGGCCATGAACTCTCCAGTATCCACTCCACCGACCAAGACTGCACTGGTAGCCGTGCGGCACAGTGCTGTTGGTTTTGAGGCGTTCGACGGCGAGGGGGTTTCGCTCGGGATGGCGAAGACGCCTGCGGAGCTTTGGGAGCTTCTCGGTCGCGCCGTCGATTCGGTGGCGGAGGTAGAGATGCCGACACCTGAGCAAGTGACGTTGGAGAATATGGTGCGCCAGACTGGCGCCACCATCGGCAGCTTCATTGAGGATCGCAACCCCGGCACCATGAAGCTGGTGAAGACGTTCCTGCGCGGTGCAACCATCGCCAAGCACAAAGGCTACTTTGAGGATTGATCATGGAACCGTACAAGCCACCACGCGCTCGAAACCCCGGTCATCCTGGCGGTCCTCCGCACACCCCTCCTCAGACTCCTGTCTCGGTAGGGGCGCCGATGCCGAACCCCATTGCCGATGACGCGGAGTCGTGGATCACCAAGCATCCCATTCTCTTTTTGGGGTTTTCCGGTCTGGTCACGGCCATGGTCGGCGTACTGGTGACCCACTACGTTGGTGGCTACCTGCGTAAGCGGGAGGAACGCTCCCGTCTTCAGGGAGAACTTGCTGAAGCCGAAGTACTTGACCAAGAGCCCGTGTACGTGCCCAACCCTGAGGTCACCGTCGAAGAGCGCATTGGCGGTCTTGAAGAACGGATGATCAACCTCGGGCGCCATTTTGGAGTTCACGGATAGGTGCCGACCGAGCGCAACTACGGGAGCAAGAAGAAGCTCTCCCCGCAAAAACGGGCCATCTGGGACCAGACCTACCAGTCTGCCATGAACATCTACAGCGACAAGAAGTACGCTGAGGGTACGGCATGGCGTGCGGTTCGGTTGGCAGACGGTAACGAGCCCAAGGCTGCGCGGAGGGGGGTGCGCCTTCCGAACCCTGGTGACACGATCATCCTGGGAAAGTTGCTGGAGTTCGCGTACATCACCGACCCACCCAACATCCAGTTCGTGAAGTTCAAAGCGGGGACCGAGCCTGACCTTCTGTGGAGCCGCGCGCACAAGATGCTCGTGGCGTTCCCGCATGCAGCGATCCCCCAGGCGCGCACCAAGAATGTCCCGCAGAATCTGGTCCAAGAGTACGTTCGCTGGTCGCAGCGTCGCCCCCGGGGTGCAGCCCAGTTCGACGTGCCAGTTACGACCATCTCGCCGGCAGGGGCAGCCGACACCGTGGTGTATCGGTCCAGCAAGTGGACCAACACCCCTGGAGATCCTCCTGGTGCCCAAGAGTACATCCACCAGTTCAGTAACGGCGTGGCCTTCGAGAAGGGCCCCGGTCGTTTACCGAACGCCATCGTCTTTCGCGGCGGGAAGCTCGACGTGCTCCCCGCAGGGATTGTGAACTAATGACACAGACAGTCGGAACCTTCGCCCCCCTTCAACAGACCAACGCCTATGGTGAGCCGCCGGCTATGGCCCGCGCCCGCATGGCGGTACGAAACCCTTCGTTCGCTGGGGGGTACGAGGGTGCGAAGTTTTACAACAACAACCCCTGGTACGGGAGTTTTGGTGGTCGTCCGCAGTATCCGAGCGGCTACCAGGGCTACAAGTTCTACAATCCGAGCGACGACGTGGGGTACAACCCCATCGAGGAGACGGTCGTGCAAACGAAGACGGTGTCCGTCAAGCACCCGGCTTCACGCGCACACCGGCGCGTGACCGTGAAGGCCATGCGCCCGGTCGGAGACGGGCTGGCAGAGGTTGACGTGGGAGAGGGCTACGCGATGCTGTGGGACACGGAGACCCAGAAGCCTCACGTCACTTCTGTGCAGTCGTGTCCTCCAGGCTATCGACTCTACGCAGGTCGGTGCTTCCGTCGGGTGTCGCGTAGAGTGTCGCGACCCGCATCGGGACCACCGCCCGGAACGATCACCGCAGCGGGGACGGCGGACACACCACCCACGAAGCCTTGCGCCAAAGGAACCGAGTGGGCGTGGCATCCGGTGTGGGGCGTCTGGTACTGCAGGAACGTGACGGTGTCGGCTGCCCCGGAAGCTCCGCCCGCAACGGTTCGAGCGCAGGCGGCGGTGCGGCAGGGCAACCCGATGCACCCGGTGTACCTCAACCCGATGTCGCTCCCTTGGGCGTATCCGTGGTCGTACACGCAGAACCCCCGCACGCTTGGCTGGGGCTACAACCATCCGCGCTACGGCTATCAGACGCCGTGGAGTGGGTACGGGGGGTACTACCCCGGGTACACGGGTCGGTCGTACTACGACGAGAGGGTGGTTTGCGAGCGCGTTGATGAAGACGAGACGTGCCCGGTGGGCACCGTGGTCGAGCGTGACCGTGACGGCAACAAGATGTGTTGTGAGCAGGACGGTCCCAACCCTTGGACGCGGCCTCAAGGCATATGGCCGTTCACGAACACGTACTGGTGGTGCCCTGGCCCGGGGTGTGGGTACTACCCACGTCGACATCACGGCCATCACCGTCGACACGGAGCGCGTGCGGGCGACCGGGGAACGGTGAGAGGCACTGGCGGCCTTGGGATGTCTGGTGGGGCTCGTGCTGGTGGAGGCCAGACGGGAGCGGGAGGTCTTGGTATGCCCGGTGGAGCGACGGGACGTCCCAACCCAGGGTACGAAGAGAACCCGTGCTGCAACGTGCAGGTGCCGACCGGTCCAGTGGACCTCTCCGGCAACCGTCTTGAGGAAGGCGGGTACGAGATGAACCCTGGGCCACGTCCGAGCGGGACACGACCTCAGGTTGGGCCTCGGATGTCGGTACGGGCGGTCAACCCGGCTGCCCAGAACCCGTTCACGATGCCGTCTCGAACGCTGCCGCCTTTGCGAAACGTTGGGTATGAGGAGGCTCGCGCCGAGAACCCGTGCCCGACCGGGTACTCGGAGCAGTGCTATCCGAGCGACGCCAACTGCCTGTCCATGACGTGTCAGAAAACCCCATCTCCAGGCGGTTCGGGAATTCTCGACGTCACGTATGCCTGCCCGGACCCCCCTTGTTGCGCGGACCCACCGTGCTACCTGATTCCTTCTGCCAAGCCTACCCCCGGGCCCCGTCCTGTCGCCCAGCCGGCTCCACGTCCGAGCGCTATGCCTCGACCTAGCGCGGTGCGTCGCCCAAGCACGGTGCCACGTCCGAGCGGCCACGTGCCGCGAGCCATGGCTGTCATGAACCCCATGGGGATGGCTGCACCCGTCGCCCCGCAGAAGCCGGGGCCTCAGGGGATGCCGTTGCCTGGAGTACCGGTGCCACAAGGGGTGCCGCTGCCGGGAGTTCCGGCGCCGCAGGGCGCTCCGCTGCCGGGTGTTCCGGTCCCTCAGGGTGCTCCGCTGCCGGGTGTTCCGGTGCCGGGTCCTCAGAAGCCGGCCCAGCCTTGGAACCTACGTCGGGAGCCACCGCCCCCGACGCATTCCGAGGAGCCGACGTGCCCTGACGGCTACGTGTGGGACCCCGTGCTTGGGGAGTGCAAGCCGGGGAAGCCGGCTGAGCCGCCCGGACCGGGCAAGCCGTGGCCCGGTAGTGGGAAGGGACCCACGACGGTTTCGGCGCCTAGACCGACGGCACCGGGGCAACACGATCCACGAGCGCTCGCCGCCATGCGCGGCAGTGTTACTTTCCCCACTACCGCTAGACGGTAGTTTTCACCAAACTAGTAGGTAGTCAATGCCGCGCAACACCGAGACCGACGACGAAGAGGAGATCTACACAGTCACGGTCGTCAATCCAAGCACCCCTCCTCGAAGGAAAAGGAAGATGGCAAAGAAAAAGTCCAGCAAGAAGAAGTCCTCCAAGAAGAAGGCCAAGAAGAAGGTGTCCCGAGCGGGTACCGCCACGGCCATCTCCAAGCGAAAGAAGCGCAAGAAAAAGAAGAAGTCGGCCACGAAGGCCATCGCGAAGGCCCGGGTTGCGGCGGCCAAGAAGAAGGCCAAGAAGAAGGCGACCAAGAAGAAGGCCAAGAAAAAGGCGACCAAGAAGAAAGCCAAGAAGAAGGCCACGAAGAAGAAAGCCAAGAAGAAGGCCACGAAGAAGCGTCGCAAGAAGGCTGCGAAGAAGCGCGTGAAGAAGGCTGCGAAGAAGAAGGCGACCAAGAAGAAGGCCAAGAAAAAGGCCAAGAAGCGAGCCAAGAAGAAGACCAAGGCTGTCGCGAAGCGTCGCGCCGGTGGTCCGGCTCGCAAGAAGGCCAAGAAGAAGGCCAAGAAGAAGGCCAAGAAGCGCACCAGCACGGAGGCCAAGGTCAAGAAGGCCGCGGCTACGCTCGCCAAGCCCGGCGTCTCCAAGAAGAAGAAGAGCAAGGCGGGCTCCACTCTTGGCAAGCGCGCGGTTCGGGCCACCGAGTCGGTGATCAGTGACGGCGCCCGCAAGCGGAAGAAGCCTGGCACGCGGGCCAAGCCCGGAAGCAAGAAGCGGGGCTCGAAGATCAAGAAGGGTCAGTTCGCTGGTCGGACCGACAAAGACGATCGGTTTGAGGGGCGCCGTGTGGCACCCAGCCAGCTTCGTGCCAACCCCGACATGCCCAGCGTGGCGGAGTTGACCGCGGCGCTGAAGTTCTAGCCCGGACCGAACGACACGACCGAAGCACCCCGGCCTCATCGTGAGGCCGGGGGTTCACAGGAAGCTCAAGTGCATGGCGAAACTCACTCAGAAGGAAGTAACGAAGCGCATCCGGGACCTTGGTCTACGGGCGAAGTACATTGTCGAGTACGGGGAGTGGCGCGTGACGACCTCGGACAACAGTGAGGACAACGCGTACTACACGGACGATCCGGAGGACGCCATTTCGACCGCCCAGTATATGGCGAAGGCTATCAAGGACAACCCCCGGGCCTGTGCACTCCCAGGTGAGTTGACCACCAAGGCGCGGGACAAGTTGCCGGGCAAGGCGTTCGGGCTCCCCAAAGAACGCAAGTACCCCATGTACCGCATGGCTCGCGGCGGCACCCTGGTGCCGAGCGGCAGTCATGCCTCCAACGCCAAAGCTCGGGCTCAGCAGGAGTACGACAAGGGGCGGCTCAGCAAAAAGAAGCTCCTACAGATTGACCGCAAGGCCGACAAGGTGCTGCGCGAGTGCGGCACCAAGGGCAAGAAGCGGAAGAGCAACCCCATGGGTGCACCCGGCACGAGCGACCTCGTGAGGAAGTTGAAGTTCTGATGGCCGACCTACCCGAAATCCCCAAGCACTGGAAGCCGTACGCCACGTTCGGCGACTTCCCCACGTACGGTGGCATCATCTACCGCAACGGTACCGGCTACGGGATGTTGCTCGGGCGCGAAGGTGAGAGCCGTGACGACATCTGGGTCTGGGTCGTAGACGACGCCACAGATAAGCTCGCGCTCCAGGACTACGACCTGGCAGGTGCAGCAGAGTACGTTGGCATGGACGCGGCAGAGATGCGGGGGTACGCCCAGTCGGATGACCCCGTAGTGCTGGCGAATGTCTGGCAGGCGGTCGCGGACCACCAGGGGTACCTGGACCTGTACGGCGATCCAGACTGGTCTGGTGAACACGACGAGATCTGGAACGAGTTCGCCGACGACTACAACCGCGCGAACCGTGCGCCCCGTCGCAACAACCCCAGCACCACGAGCGCAGCCGGCCTCGTAGGGAAGTTGAAGTTCTGATGGCCGCGAAGACGCATCCCAACCCGAGCGACAAGGGCCTGACCCAAAAGCAGGTGCGCGTCAAGCTCGACAGCTTGCGGAAGCGTTCCCACATGAAAGATCCGCAGGCGTACTTGCTCAGCACCGAGCACTACGACGTGTCGCCCAAGGGCGAGACCAAAGCCGATTGGGTTCGAGAGGTTGTTGAGTCAAGTACTGCATACGGCAACTACGCGCCGTATGTCGTGGAGTACAACTTCGGTAGTAGCTACACGAGCGCCGCTGTGGTCGTCCTGGCAGGTCACCCCGATGGCGCACTTCAAACGGCTGACGAGTGGTGGTGTACCCGCTACTACGACAGCGACCCTGACGCCTGCGACGAAGCTCGGGGGAGTGGTGAAGGCGTGGTCAGTGTTCGGCACTTGATGGAGGTCGAGGCCAACCCCGGTCCGCGCAAGACCAATCCCACTACTTCAAGCAGTGCGAGTCTCATAGGGAAGTTGAAGTTCTGATGTCTCAACCCAAGTGGAAACTTCTGTGGGCGACCGACTACAACTTGGTGTTGGAAGACACTACCGGCGTCTATGCTCCGGAGATGGAGCTTGCGCAGGAATACGAGCGTGATGATGAGACACGTTTCGTGGTCTATCGGTTCGACCTACCTCGGCTCAAGCGCGAGAAGGACGACGAAGGAAACGAGTACATCGTCTCCGAAAAGTGGGACGAAAACTGGCCCCACGCCCTGAGTCAGTACCCGGAGTGGTTTATGGAGAATCTCTCTTCGGTGGCGGACTCGATCGGCTCCACGAGGGGGGAGATGATCGATGGACTGACGTCGGCCGACGTGAATGACCGCGCCTGGGCGTACGAGGCCATCGGGGGGTACCACGGCTACATGAACCTCGACGGTTACCCGCTGGATTTGTCGGAGGCGGAGCTTGAGGAGCGGTGGGATAACTTGCCCAAGCCTAATCCTGCCTCGCGTCGTCCTCCCATGAGCGCCACGTCGCGCAAGTCAAATCCTGGGCCGTTGAGTGCGACCGACCTCGTACGAAAGCTGAAGTTCTAGATGGCACGCAAGAAAAATCCCCGCAAGGGCGCCGAAGAGTTCTTCTACGAGCACGCCGGCTACAGCTACGACCCGAAGACTCAGACCGAGGAAGAGGGTCGCCGGGCTACGGCGAAGGCTCTAGCTAACGCTGAGCAGTGGGCGTGGGACAACAACTACGAGTTCGAGTGGAACCAGGAAATCGAAGACTGGGGCACGTTCCTTGATGGGACTGAGATCGGCCCCGAGGAGGTGAGCGACATCGTTTCGGTGGTCATGCGTACTGAAGACGGGGAGGGGGTCGAGGCACTCGGTGGCATCATCGAGGGCTACGACAACGAGCACAACCGGAACTACCGCCGCGTGGTAGAGGCCGAGCTTGCCCGTGAACAGCAGACGGAGCCATGGGAGTTCAAAGCTCCCAAGCGTAATCCCGGAACAAACTGGTGGGGTCCTGGAAACGAGTGGGTACAAAAGGAGGCGCAGAAGGAGTATCAAGTTCAACTGCGTGCGCACACCAAACGAGGGCGTAAGAAATCCACCTTTCGTTACACACCACCGCAGTGGCAGCAAGAGGCGATGGAGGCGTTGGGCGACAATGACGAGGAGCGGTTCAAGGCTATCAAGATGGGGCAGTTGGGAACACGGGGTCTACCTCCGTTACGTGACGCACGGAAGCGCAACACTAACCCGGGCGCTAGCGCAGCCGATCTAGTGAGAAAGCTGAAGTTCTGATGCGCGCACCAAGTGTCAAGAAGCTCACCGAAGCGTTCCGCGACCTCACCCCCGAGGACGCGAAGCTCATCCGCAAGTTCGCCAAGGTGGTGGACGACCGCGACGAGTTGGAGGAGCTTGTCGATGCGAAGGCGCCCGCGACCGCCGCGTACGTTCGGCAGATGTACCACAGCCCGTACGACTCAGGGATGTGGCGTACCACAGTGGCGCTCCATGCGATTGACCAGTTGATGGGGGGTTACGGCATCGAGCCGTTGGGACCGATTAGCATGAGAGAGGGACCGCCATACGAGTTCGTCAACTTCGGTGACCCCTACGACACCACGCTCATCTACGACCGCGACAAGGACCGGCTGTTCATCGGAGCGTGGGGCGACCTCCCGGAGATCGTCAACCGCGACTGGGCGGACGATGAGTTTGAGGAGAACCCCAGCAACCAAGTCATCCCGCTCCCCTCAGGAGACCCCGGAGCTATTTTCAAGGTCCCCGTGGGGGACTACGTCATTCAACCGACCGCCGAGGACAGTTACGCGGTTGGGCTACGGACGGCGCCCCCGCAGCCCGAGTTCATCATCCTGGGGTATGTCGATTGGGAGAGCGAAGCTGACGCCCTCGTTCGCAAGGTATTCCAGAAGCGTCACGACAAATATGCGAAAGTCTGGTGGGAGAAGGGGCACGGTTCAGAGCGCCGTCTTGTCGTGATCGATACGCTCCGGCAGTCGAACCCAGGCAAACGAAAGAACAACCCCCACCCGGGCCTTCCTACCGCGACCGACCTCGTGAGGAAGCTGAAGTTCTAAGCGATGCCTCGTGCGCCCACATACGCCCAAGCCCGGGACCACCTACTGACTGCGTTGCAGCTTCAGAACTGGGAGGTGCGTCGGACGGATGTGCGTGGGAAGACGCTGAAGGTTCCCTACGCGTCGAAGGGGCGGGCGCGGGTCTACTTCAAGACCCAGTCCATCCACGTGGACTGTGGACCTCCGTTCTCCCTGAACGCTGCACGGTCCACACACGACGACCCCCGCGAGTTGGCGGAGTTGGTAGGGGACGACTCC
>JAJCXL010000143.1 GCA_029263435.1 Acidobacteriota bacterium
TCCGTCCGCCACCTCGCCGTTTCATCATGGCGATTGCCGACAGCGTCCGTCGCGCGCAGATAGAGCGTGTCGCCGTCGGAGACCACCTCACCGTCGACCACAAGAAACTGTTCTCCATCGCGGGACCATTCGAGCCTCGAGATCCCCGCGAGGGTATCGGTGGCGAGCGCTTCGAGCCGGACCGGCGAACGGTGGTACTCCACGCCGTCTCGAGTGAAGGAGCGCATTCCCTGCACCCGCCACGAGACTTGCGGCGGGGTCCGGTCCACTTTGAACTCGAAAGGTGCCACCCGAGTCGTGTTCCCGACCCGATCGACGACGGACGCGGCTGCGGAGTAGGTCCGCTCGTCCCACGGTCCGTTCCCCGTGGAAGCGGGGACCTCCACCCCGTCGAGAAGAGCCGTCCAGTCGCGCAGGCCACTCTCCTGATCCGCGACCCGGCCTTTCAACCGAGCATCCGGGCCAAGCACCAGCCCCGAATCCGTTCTAGCTCGAGGCCCTTCGATGACGATCTCGCCCGTGGGAGGCCGAGCATCGACACGGATCTCGCGGGCGAGCCGGTCCGCTTCATTCCCGACGACATCCGACGCTTCGCTCCAAACAGATAGCGGAGCCACGTCTTCACTCCAAGAGAAGCTCAAAACCGCCTTGCCTTCGCCTTGGGCAGTCTCAACGACGTCGCCGGCACCGAGAGAGACGGTGCCGATCCCGGCGACCGCATCGCTCGCCTCCGCGATCACTCGCCCATCAGGCGGTATCCAATCGCGGCCTTGCTCATCCGTGACAGGCTCCGGCTCGAAAACGAGACCGAGCGACGGAGGCTCGCCATCGACTCGAAGAAAGGACCACATCACGTCAGAAATGTTTCCCGCTCCGTCTCGAGAAGCCACCGACAGCCAGTAGTCGCCGCTCGCGCCTGGCGCGGTCAGGAAGCCGGACACCGGGCGCATGACGCCGCCGTTCACGGCCGCTTCCACGCTGGAGTCCCCGTCTGGTGCCGTCAAATAGATCTTCGCCTGGGGCCAAACGATGATGACCTCCGGGACGATGACGTCAACCGTCGTGGGGACGGCTGCGGGCAGTATCGATGGCTTCAGTAGGCACGAAGCCCACATGAGGCACATCCCCGCGATGTTTCTGAATCGCATCCATTTCCTCCGTACTGGGTGCCCATTGGATCCCCAACTCGAGTGCGAGCTCATCCAACTGGGCGGCGACGACTTCCGCGCTCTCGGGTCGGTCCTCGGGTCGTCGCTCGATCAAAGACATCACCAAATCACTGAGCTGCTGCGGCATGCTCGGCTCCATCCGAAACGCGGGGACAGGCTCCGTTTCCATCGTGCTCAAGATGGTCGATTTCACCGTCGCTCCCGTAAAGGGCCGAACGCCCGTCAAGCAACGGTACATAAGAACTCCTAGCGCGAAGAGATCGCTTCTCTGGTCGTAGCCCTCTCCTCGGAGAGCTTCCGGCGCGAGATAGCCGGGGGTTCCGAACACGAAATCGGTATCTTCCGTACCAGCGCTGACGAGCTCGGAGATACCGAAATCCGACACCTTGATCCCACCGTCCTTGCCCAGGAGCACGTTTCCCGGCTTCACGTCGTGATGCACGATCCCGCGGGCATGCGCCGCGGCTAGCGCCTTGGCCACCGCCGATGCCACCGGGATGGCTTTTTCCACCGGGAGCTTCCCGTTGTCTAGAAGGCTCTGCAGATCCGTGCCGTCGACGAGCTCCATCGCGATGAACGCCGTATCTCCGAGCTCTTCGAGGTCATAGATCGCGACGATATGAGGGTGCGAGAACTGCGCGACCGTCACCGCCTCGTTCCGAAGATTGCGGGCGAGCTGGAACGACCCACCCCATTCGTCCGCGAGATGACTCAGCCGGACGGTCTTCAGCGCGACCGAGCGCCGCAGCTTGGGATCCCAGCCTCGATAGACCTTTCCCATCATGCCCGCGCCGAGCCCTCCCATGACCTGGTAGCGTCCGAGAAAGACCGTGCCGATGGCATCTTGGTCCTGGAGACGTTCTTCGATGGCGCTGAAAGATGCTTGGAGCTCCGCAATCTCGTTTGCGATGGGCTGGGTGTCCCGGAGCCCGGCGATACGCCGCTGCGCCCGAACCAGATTTCGCACTGGCTGAACAATCCACGCGAAGGCAAGAGCGCAGATCCCGGCGGCCAAAACGAGCGCCATGAAAACGGCTATCGCGGATTGATCGATAGTTCGACGGGTGAGCTCCTCCGCGACGACTGCGGGTTGCCTCGACATCACGAACCATGGCGTGCCCAAGACTGGCGCATGAGCGGCCAGGACACCGTCGCCGTCATCTTCATAGCGGTTCGAACCAGCGAGGCGTCCTGACGCCGCTTGCTCGATGAGTGGCTCCGGAAAACTGGATAGGTCCGAAAGCGAGCCGACGACCACCGCACGATTCCGGTCGGCAAGGACGAAGTCGGCGTGCTCTCCAATTTCGTCCGGGTGCAAGACGCGCTCGAGGACGGAGCCGTCGACGATCATGCGGATCTCTCCGACCTCTTCGGGAAGTGCGACATCGATCCGGATCCAAAGCCCTTCCTCGGTTTCGTAGGACAAGAGCTCATTCCCGGATCCGGGATCCGCCGCCAGGATCCGGTCCAACGTCTCGGAAGACTCTCCGCGTCGCGCGCGCAAGAACTCTTCACCGCGGGGATTCGTAATGGAGACAGCAATCACGTCCTCGCGCGCCTCGAGCATACCGCTGAGTAACCGTTGGGCGATGGTGGAACGCGGGTCGGTCTGAATATCTGGATTGGCCGACAGAGCGGTTGCCAGGCTCTTTCGCTCATCGACGAACGCCTGCACTCGGTCCGCTGCGGTACGCGCCGCGACGGCGTGGGTCCGCAGGATCTGCTCCGTCATGGCCGCGCGATTCACGCCTACCAACCGATAGGCCACCACCACGACTGGGATCACGCCTACGCACACGAGGGCGAGGGCAGACTTTTGGATCAGCGTCATACGTTACGAAAAGGTTGAAAGGCCGCCTCGGGGGGAGACATTGGGCGTCCGTTGCGAACACCACAGCCGAAATCGATGCGCCGATCTACCTCTATTCTCGCACGACTGGGGGCTTTTCACCACCCCCAGAATGTTGACCTTTCGCTCTTTCTCCGCCGAAGTGACCACTTTTCGTTAGACCGCGCCGGGACGGGAAAGTCACCTGATGTGACCTCGAGTGCCGGTCCGGGTCGCGGCCGGTATGGTAGCCTCGTTGTCGCTCAGACAATAATCGCGAAGGAGGAAGCCGTGAGGTTTCGCTATACCTTTCTCTTGCCATGCGCTTGGTTGGCTGTCAACGCCGGCGAGGCCATCGGTCAAGATCGGCGTCTTCCCGTGATCGACATGCATCTACACGCCATGGCGGCGAGCTCACAAGGACCCCCGCCTCAGACGATTTGTGCACCGTTCTCAGAGTTCCCCGTATGGGACCCTGCGTCGAGCTACCTCGAAACGTTCGCGAGGATCGGAGAATCGAGAGGGTGCGAGCACCCCGTTCAGTCCGAGCCCACCGACGACGCGTTGATGCGTGCCACATTCGAGCGTCTCGAGCGCCACAACATCATCGGAGTCGCGAGTGGACCCCTCGAGATAGTCGAGCGTTGGAAGAGCGCTAATCCCGATCGCATCATTCCTGCCTTGCTCTTCAGCCTTTCGGACAGCTCTCCATCTCCAGAGATGGTGCTCGAGTGGGCCGACGACGAACGTATCGCGGTGTTCGGTGAGGTCACGATTCAATATCAAGGTATCGAGCCTAATGACGACCGATTCGAACCGTATCTCGAGATGGCGGAACGGGCCGATCTCCCGATCGGTATTCACATCGGGATGGGACCTCCCGGGGCCCCCTACATCGCATTTCCCTCTTATCGCGGGCGGATGCACAGCCCGTTGAGCCTCGAAGACCCGTTGATGAAACACCCGAGGCTACGTATCTACGTGCAGCACGCCGGATGGCCGATGCTCGACGATACGCTCGCTCTTCTCTACGCGCACCCCAGGGTTTATGTCGGCCTGGGTGCTATCAGCTTCGGCCTACCCCGAGTGGAATTTCACCGTTATCTCCGGACTCTCGTCCAGGCGGGCTTCGGCAATCGGGTCATGTTCGGCTCGGACCAGATGGTGTGGCCGGGAGTCATCGACGTCGCGCTCGAGTCGATCGACTCAGCAGAGTTTTTGAGCGCTGAGCAGAAGAGAGACATTCTCTACAACAACGCCGCGCGGTTCCTGCGTTTTTCTGAAGCACGGATCGCTGCCCACCACGCCCTCCATTGAGCTCGTCGCCGCACGAACGTCTAGTCAACATCTCGAAGAGCACGGCTCACGAACGAGACGATGCCCGAGCGTAGCTACAAGGGGTCGCGGCGGAGAATGACGAGCGTCCGGTCGTCCTCATAAGGGACGCCCTCGGCGAAGGCGTCCAGGTCCTCCTCGACGATGTGGGCGAGACCAGCTACGTCTTCATGCTCGCTTTGCAGGCACGCCCGTTTGAGACGTTCGATACCGTAGTCTTCCTCCGTTCGATTGACGGCGTCCGTCACGCCATCGGTATAGACGATCAGGGTGTCGCCCGGGTGGAGCTCCAGCTCCGCCAGCTCGTAGTTGGACTCAGGGAGCAACCCCAGCGGGACGCCGGTGGCCCAGAGCTCTTCTACCTCGCCTCCACGCACGAGCAGACCAGGATTGTGACCGGCGTTCGCATAGCGAACCACGCCTGTTTCGACGTCCAGGGTGATGACGAAAGCGGTGGCGAACTTCTCCAGAGGAGTGCGCGCGTGAAGTCGACGCGACAACTTCGCCAAGAGCTCGTGGGGCGGTCGACCCATCTCCATCGGGCCGGCCGCCAGCGCCTCCAGCGAAGCGGTCAGTAGAGATGCCGCCATGCCTTTACCGGATACGTCGGCGACGAGGATGTGGCATTGCGCGTGATCAGAGCGATCCTCGATGCGATAGAGGTCGCCGGAGATCGTGCGAGAGGGTTGATTCCGGGCGAACAGACCGTAGCCGGGA
>JAJCXL010000144.1 GCA_029263435.1 Acidobacteriota bacterium
CTCGTCGCTCGCGCTCAGGTGTTCTCGACCGCACTCGGGGCTTTCGCCGGCTCCGCGATTCTGATCATTCTCGCCCTCGACCCCAGCGGCGAGCGGGTCATGAAGAGCTTCGGCATCTATAGCGGCGTTACGGCTTATGCGCGCTACGACCTCGCGGAGCTCCGGCGCGTCGTGGCGAGCCACAGCTTGCTCTACTACCGTGACGGTCCGACGGCGACGGTCGCGGTGCAACAGATCGACCGTTTCAAGCTTCTCAAAATCAACGGCAAGACCGACGCTTCGAACGGTCCCGGCGATATGGCGACCCAGCTCTTGCTCGGCCACTTGCCGTTTCTCGCGACGGACGCGAAGCGGGTCGCGGTCATTGGATGGGGCAGCGGCATGACGGTGGGTGCGGTGCTGCGACATCCCGTGGAGAGCGTGCGAGCGTTCGAGATCGAGCCTGCGGTGATCGAGGCTTCGCGCTTGTTCGAGCCCGAGAATGGTAGTCCGCTTGCGGACGAACGGGTCGAGCTCGTGATGGGAGACGCCCGCACGGAGCTTCGTCAAGGGAGTGAGCCCTACGATCTCATCATCTCGGCACCGTCGAATCCGTGGCTTACCGGAGTGTCGAACTTGTTCACGCTCGACTTTTTCGAGCTTGCCTCGAGAAGACTCTCTCCCGACGGAATCCACTGCCAGTGGTTTCAGCTCTACGGAATGTCCGAGGCCTCGACCCGCTCCCTGATCGCGACCTTCCGACGCGTCTATCCGCACGTGGTCGCGTTCCAGGACCGGGACTTGCTCCTCATCGGCTCGAAGAAGCCGTTATCGTTCTCGCTCGATCGCCTGCAGGAGTTCTACGCCGACCCCAAGATCGGAGAAAACCTCAAACGAGCGAAGATGACCTACCCGTCGGACGTGTTGGTGAGCATGACCCTCGACGATGAGGGCTCTGAAGCTTTTGCCGAAGGCGGCTCCATGAACACGGATGACAATATGTTGCTCGAGCTTCAGGCACCGCGGTCGCTCTATCGGGATGACGCGGCAGAGATTCTCCAAACGATGCACGCGCTTCCGATCGATGTGCTGCGGCATGTCGATGACGTCGGGTCGGAAAGGGAGGTCCGCGTCGAGCTCGCCGCCTCCTATTTCACCAAAAACCGTCTCGAGGAAGCGCTGACTCAGGCCAATCTATCGCTCGCGGTGGAGTCCACGTTCGATGCTCAGAAGCTGAAGGGTCAGATCCTCGAACGCCTGGGAAGAAGCGACGAGGCGAAGCAAGCGCTCGAAGACGCGCTCGAAGCAGGAGGCGATGCCGCCGGCCGTCGCTTCGTCGAGGCGCTTTTGAGCTCTCTGGACCCGCCCGCCGGCCCTTAGAAAGGGACCAGGTCCAATTCTTTGTGCGTCCCGGTCGGTCAAAAGACTGATACTAAAGAACTAATCGCGACGTATGCACGAAGATAAAAGGACCTGGTCCATTTTTCGATTTGCACAGTAGTGTGGATTCAGGTGCCGTCGTTTCGGCTAACATGCGGATCTCCCGCGTCTTAGTCGATCCGGAGCGCGGTGACGGGGTCCACTGCAGCAGCGCGGCGGGCCGGGATCCAGGCGGCTAGAGCCGCGATTGCTAGCTGTAGAGAGGCTGCCATCGCCAGGCTCACCGGGTCGGTGGCCGAGATCTCTACCAAGTAAGACTCGAGAAATCGAGACAGCGCCACCGCGGCGCCCAGCCCGAAGACGACGCCGATCGAAGCGAGGGCGACGGATCGCACCACCACCCGACGCCCCAGGGCTGTCGGCGGAGCTCCCATCGCCAAATGGATACCGAACTCATTCGTGCGGGTGCGGACCATCAGAGCCATCGTCGCGTAGAGGCCGATGCTCGCGAGAAAGAGCGCGCTCACGGCGAACGCACCGAGCAAAGTGAGCACGAACCGCGTCGGAGCGAGAGCCTTTCCCACGTAATCCGTGAGGGGGACGAAGGCCACCGGGCTATCCGGGAAGATTCCACGAATCGTCTGCGTCAGTTGTTGACGGGCACGTTGGGAGTCCGCGTCGAGCTTGACGGTCAACGTGAGCTCCTGCGAGCGGTAGTAGCTTCGCGGAATATAGATGGTCTCCATCGCGTCTTCGATGCCACCTTGCGGTACGAAAGGCACGACCCCGATCACCTCCGCGTCATGCGGGATCGTCGGAAAGGTCGCGAAGGTGAGACGGCGGCCGACCGGATTTTCTCCTGGCCAGAGCCTTGTCGCGAGGCGGGCATCCACGATGACGCGGGGCGTATCGGTGCGCTCGGGGGCGTCTTCCGCGTCGAGAGTCCAGGCGAGGAGGGTCTTGTCGTCGTCGTCATAGGTGAAGTCGCGGCCGCCGAGAAGCGGGATGCCGACGGAGTCGAAGTAGCCGGGCCACACGTTGCGGAAATAGACGATCCCGTCCGGGCTCGGATCCTCATCGTCGGCCAGAGAGTAAGTGCACGTGCGCGCGTAGACCCCGTTGAGCGGAACCGGAAAGATCGCACCCGAAGAACGGACGCCGGGGAGCGTCTTGATGGCTTCGCTCAAAGCACGTTCCTGATGCCAGCGTCTCTCGACCCACGCTTCCACGCCGTTGTCGTTCGAGCGATCGGGCGGCTCACCGACCGTCGACATGTCGACCGTGAGAACCGAGCTCGGATCGAAACCGAGAGGCACCTCGCGAAGCTCGGAGAAGCTTCGGAGCATCAGCCCCGTGCCGACCAACAGCAACACCGTTAACGCAATCTGGGTCGCGACCATCGCTTCTCCGAGTCGACGATGGCTCGCCGACGTCGAGGCGCCTCGCGTTTGAAGACTCATGCGTCTGAGCCCCGCTCGAAGCGTGGGCACGAGGCCGGCGACGATCGCGGTAAAGGGAACGATGAACAGTGAGAACACGAGCACCGGACGATTGAGGTGAAGGCCCTCCGCCTGTGGAAGGCCGGCCGGGCTCAACCACTTCAAGAGCTCCATCCCGGAGGCGGCGACCGCGAGCCCCAACAATCCGCCGATGCCGGCCAACACCAGACTCTCGATGAACACGAGTCGCGCGAGTGTCAGTCGTCCGGCACCCAACGCGGTACGGATGGCGAGCTCGTCGCTCCGCCCGACCATTCTCGCGAGCAGCAACCCGGACGCGTTGACGCAAGCGACGAGAAGGACACAGAGCACCGCCGCGGAGAGGAGCATGAGGAGCGGGCGGAGGTGGCTGCTCGATTGCTGGACGAGACTCTCCGCCCCCAACGAAAAGCCGTTCTTCTCGTGATCTGGAATCTCGCGGCGAAGCTCGGCGGCGAGGTTGTCGAGCTCTCCCCTTACCGCGCCCAGGGTGCGTCCTTCCGCCATCCGAGCGATCAAGACCAGGCCCCGGCTGTCGCGATCCCATTCCGAGTAGTCCGTGCGATAGGTGCTCCATAAATCGATGGCCGCGCCGAGATCGTCTCCAACCTGCGCCGCTTCCGGCAGAACGAGCGTGAAATCGGGAGGCAGCACGCCGACGACGATGTTGTCGAAGGTGAACGTGCGGATGATGTGTCCCAATATATTTGGATCGGCTCCGAACTCGCGGACCCAATATTGGTGACTCAGCATGATGGGGGTGGGAGGCCGTTCGGTTGCGTTCGGAGCGAGCGGGGTTTGATCCGCTCGCTCCAGATTGCGGCCGAGCACTGGCTCGACCCCCAACACGTCGAAGATGTTCGCGCTCGTCTGAGCGAATCGAGCGAAGCTGGGCTGCTCGGTTCCGATGACAGGAGCGACGATGACCTCACCGAGACCCGCGATGTCTTCGAGCGTCGAGGATCGGGTCAACAAGTCGTGGTAGTCCGCACCGCTCAGTGGATTCGTAGAGGTCTGGTCTTCGAGCTGGCGGCTCCAGATCATGACCAGCTCCTCTGGCTTTTCGAAGGCGGGCTGTCGGATGAGCACCGCTTCGACGACGCTGAACACCGTGGCGCTCACGCCCATGCCGAGGGCCAGGGTCAATACGACCGGCACGGAGAACCCGGGGCGACGCCACAACGACTTGATAGCGAAACCCAAATCGCCGCCAGTTTGGGTCAGTGTGCCGTCGCCTTTGCGATCGGCGCGTTTGGCTGAGCCGTCGAGAGCTTGGTTGGTCTCTCGTGAAAGCGTGAAGATAGAGGCGGCGCCGTGTCGTAAGAAGCGGTGAGCGGCTCGTGTCCGCGAGACGCCGGCTTCGAGATCTTTGTGAAACGCTTCCTCCAGATCTCCGAGCACGACCTCGCCCCTTTCGCCTCTCAGCAACAGAGACAAGAGCTTCGCGAGCGGCTGTGGCGGCAAACGCTGGGGCTCGTTCATTTGCCCACCTCTCGGGCGAGCTCGTCCAATCGGCGCAAGCGGGATCGGTTCGCGACGCTCGACACGCGCTGGTAGCTTTCTCTGAGCATGCGCGCGCCCCGGGTGGTCAAAGCGTAGTAGCGCTTCGGGCGACCACCTCGAGCCGGGGTCGGCTCACCGAGCGTGGAGCTTACCAGTCCCCGGCGCTCCAACCGCTCGTAGCCCGTATACACCGCGCCGGCCGACGGAGCTTTGCCGGTCTCTAATTCGATCAGCTCACGCACCGTCACGCCGTAGGCGTCCTCGCCCAGCGCAACCAGTGAGAAGAGAAGGAGCTGCTCGAGCTCGCCCAGGCCTCGGTCGTTCGTCATTCTCGACTCCTTGAGATTAAAACTGCAATGCGGTTTTAATCTTAGCGCCGACGAGGTGACG
>JAJCXL010000145.1 GCA_029263435.1 Acidobacteriota bacterium
GAGCGCTCCAGGCTCAGCGAGCGCTTCGACCGCCGCAATCTTCGAGACGAGCACCAGCGCGAGCGCTAGAGCCCCGAAGGCGCCGATCCGGGAGTCCTTCATGATGCGAAGCGCGTCTTCTTTCGTACGGCCACCACCCAAGCCGTCGACGAAATCCGCGAGACCGTCCCAGTGCAGCCCTCGCGTCGCCCACGCCCCGAACGAAACGACGAGCGCCGCGGCGAGAAGTGGCGTCAAAAAGCGCTGCCCCAGACTCCACACGCCCCACTGCAAGAGCCCCATCCCGGCCCCGACCAACGGGAAGGCGATGGCCGCGCGACCGACATCTTCCGTAGAGAACGCGCGATGGATCGGTAGCCGTGTCAGAAAAGCCACGGCCGCGAGCAGTCTCGTCACGCCTTTCGGTCCGTCACTCCAGCGCTTTCGAAGCTCGCCATCCCATTGTGCGCCGCGACCGCGGCATCCAAGATCGGGATCGCAAGAGCCGCGCCCGTGCCTTCACCGAGTCGCATCCCGAGATCGAGAAGCGGCTCGACATCCATCATCTCGAGGAGCGCCCGGTGGCCCGGCTCGGACGAGCGATGCGCGAAGACCGCGTTCTCCATGATCGCCGGCTGCATCCTCCTCGCGACCGCAAAGGCCGCCGTCGTGATGAACCCGTCGACCAGAATCACGAGCCCGCGCCGGGCAGCCTCCAAGCAACATCCGACGAGCGCCGCAATCTCCAGTCCACCGACGTGACGCAATACCGCCTTCGGCTCGGAAACCCCGTGCTCCGCGAGCGCGCGCTCGATCACGTCGACCTTGTGCGAAAGACCGGTATCGTCGAGCCCCGTGCCTCTTCCGGTCACCTGCTCCGGCGGGAGCCCGGTGAGCACCGAGGCGATAGCGCTCGCGGCAGTCGTGTTCCCGATACCCATCTCACCCAGGCCGACCACAGCCACGCCTTCGAGTGCCGCCACCTCGGTAGCGCCCACGTGCATCGCCGCGTCGAGCTCGTCATGGGTCATCGCGGGCTCGCGGAGGAGGTTCCTGGTTCCTTTACGCACCGAGCGCGAATGAAACGCCGCGAGATCGCCAGCGACATCGACCGGATGAAGGATGCCCACATCGACCACAACGACCTTCGCCTCCGCGACTCCAGCGATCGCGTTTACCGCGGCACCGCCGGCGACGAAGTTCGCGACCATCTGTCCGGTCACTTCCGCGGGATACGGACTCACGCTCTCTGCGCTCACCCCGTGATCCGCTGCGAAGATCAGGATCGCGCGATCCCGGGTCGTCGGTCGATCCGAGCGCTGGATGCCGCACAGCCGGACCGCGAGCTCTTCCAATCGTCCGAGACTCCCCCGCGGTTTCGTGAGGCCTTCTTGTCGCGTCCGCGCGCGCGCCATGAAGTGTTCGTTTCCCGCCTCTACCATGCCCGTGAGAACCCACCGCCTTTTCCTTCGCGCAACCGAGAATCGACCCCTGCTTCTTTCTCGACGACGCGGCCGAACAGCCACAGAAGATCTGAGAGTCGATTGAGATAGGTCACGGCCAGCGGATCCACCGAGTCCCCCGCGTCTTTCAGCCTCACCGCCGCACGCTCCGCTCGCCGGCAGATCGTCCGGGCCACGTCGTAGGCGGCCGACACCGTATCTTCGCCGGGCAGCACCCAATCACCCATGATCCCGTCCATGGACTCGATGTCATGCACCTGCTTCGTGAGTGCATCGATCATCTCCTGGCTGACATGGTTGGTCTTCTTCTCGTCCTCCGGGGTCGCGAGAGACGCACTGACGGCAAAGAGCTCTTTTTGGATTCCTTTTGTCGCGGCGGCGACCTCTTCATGCCGACAAATCGATCGAGCGAACCCCATTGCGGAGCCCAGCTCATCCACCGCTCCATAGGATTCGACTCGCAAGTGTGCCTTCGAGACACGCTGGCCTCCGATGAGGCTCGTGTCTCCGCCGTCACCTTTCTTCGTGGCGATACTCATTTGGTTCGCTCCTTTTGAGATCCACACTCTAGATCGCGGCGTAGCGTTTACGCCGGCTAAGCAATACGAGAAACAAGGGACCGCCGATGAGCGCGGTCACCGCGCCGACCGGAAGCTCACTCGCGCCCAACACGGTACGCGCGAGCGTATCCGCAAGCACGAGAAACGCCGCGCCCAAGACGATCGAGCATGGGATGACGATGCGCAAGTCCTCGCCGAACACCAATCGGACCGCGTGAGGCACGATGAGGCCGACGAAGCCGATAGGTCCCGCGACGGCCACACTAACGCCGACGATGAGAGACGACGCGACGTAGATCGTGCGCTCCACGCGACGCACATCGACACCGAGCGCCGCCGCGGCCTCATCGTCCATCGCGATGAGATGCAGATCCCTCATCGACGCCAGGAGAAACACCATCCCCGGCGCTAGGAACAACAACATCCGCCACACCAGATCCATGCCGATGACATCCAAACTGCCTACCATCCAGCGAAGGATCTGAAGCGCCCGCGTGTAGTCGGTGACGAACTGAATCATCAAGACACCCGCGCCCGCGATGAGATTGAGCACCACGCCCGCGAGAAGCAAGGCCCCAGGCATCACCACCGTGCCCGACGACGCGAGCCGATAAACGATCGCCACGAAGACCAACGACCCGCCGAACGCGAACAAGAACACGAGCGGGATGCCCGCGATGCTCGCGCCGAAGCCCATCACGATCGCGATGCTCGCGCCGAGCGCGCCGCCCCCGGACACCCCGAGGGTGAAGGGCTCGGCGAGAGGGTTTCGGAACAACGCCTGGAGCGCGGCACCGACCCCCGCGAGCGACCCTCCGACGAGAAGACCCAACGCGACTCTCGGCACTCGCAAGCGAAAGAAGATCGTTCGGGTGGTCTCGTCGTTCTTGAGACTCTCCCAATCGAGAGGTTGGTAGCCCGTCGAGAGCGCTACCAGAGTCGCCACGGCGAGCACCGCAAACGCCATCGCGAGCGCGCGGCCGAGACGGGGACCAGAAGCAGTCACGAAAGCGCTCGACATCAACCCTCGGACCACACGAAGGTTCGGCCTCCGACCCGGTGGGCTCTGACATTGGGGTCATCGTAGACATCCGCCAAGGTGGCCTCGTTCAACACTTCGCGCGTCTCACCCGAAGCCACCAGCCGACCCTCTCTCATCGCGTAGAGGTGATCGAAGCTGCCGTCTAGCATTTGAAGATCGTGCGTCACCACGACCGCGGTCAGCTCGCGCAACTTCCGGAGCTTGGCAAGCACACTCAGGAGCTGAGCGCGATGCTTCAGATCGAGAGCGGCGCCGGGCTCGTCGAGAAGAAGGACCCGCGCCTCTTGCGCCAACGCTCGAGCCACGGCGACCATCTGTTGCTCGCCTCCCGATAGCTCCGTGATGGCTCGAGACGCGAGATGCGCCGCACCCACCGATTCCATCGCTTGCATGGCGATCTCACGATCCGCTGTATTCTCGAATCGGAACCGCGACGTATAGGGACTTCGCCCCGTCAACACCACTTCGATCGCCGTGAACGGAAATACCCTGGTTTGCTGCTGAGGCACATAGGCGATGTGCTTCGCTCGCTCGCGCGGCTCGACGCTCTCGAGCGCATCTCCTTCGAAGCGAACGCTGCCCTTGCGCGGCTTCAACACGCCGGAGAGCAAACGTAGCAGCGTCGATTTTCCGCACCCGTTCGGCCCGATGAGGCCGCAAAACCGTCCGCGCTCGATCCCGAGCGAGACATCCTGGATGACATCGACCGCGTCATAGGAGAAGACGAGATTCTCCCCACTGAGGACGACGCTCACTCGAAGGCCTCCGGGTGGAGCTTGCGCGCGAACTCACGCACGGTGTCGATGGCGAATTGCGACGGATGCACGTAGCGCTTGTCGGTCAAGTGGTAGACCTGGCCGCTCGCCACCGCGCTCACGTCGACGACCTTCCACACCTCGGT
>JAJCXL010000146.1 GCA_029263435.1 Acidobacteriota bacterium
CTCCGCAGAGTGATGAAGCGGGCCGCGCTCAAGAGGCTCACGCGAGAGCTCCCCGGTCAGAACGTGACGCGGATGGGAGAGGAGCGCATCGTCGAGCCCCCTCACCCCGAGGTGCGACGCACTCGCGGGTCGACGAAACGGGCGAACGGATGACTCTCGATTTGCTCCACCTCGTCGGGTTCACGGTTCAGGTGGCCCTCGCCGGAGTCGTGTTGATCCTTCCGTTGGGCGTGGGACTCGGATTCTGGCTCGCCCGGACCGAGCGACCGGGAAAGAGTCTGATAGAAACGCTGGCAACGCTTCCGCTCGTCCTGCCACCGACGGTGGTGGGGCTCTTCCTTCTGGAGCTGTTCGGCCGTAATCGACCGATCGGGCGATTCCTCTACGAGAGCTTCGGCATTTCGGTGGCGTTCACGTGGCGCGCCGTCGTCATCGCGAGCGCGGTCGTCGCGTTTCCACTCTTGGTAAGAACCGTGAAAGCGTCTTTCGAGGAGATCGACCCTCGCCTCGAAGCCGTCGCGCGTACGCTCGGAAAGGGGCCGCTCTCGGTTTTCGTCAAAGTGAGCTTGCCGCTCGCTTTTCGAGGCATCCTCGCAGGCACCGTCCTCGCATTCTCGCGCGCACTGGGCGAGTTCGGAGCGACGATCCTCGTGGCAGGAAACATTCCAGGAGAGACCCAAACGCTCTCACTCGCCATCTTTCAGCTGGTCCAGCTCGGTCGCGACCCGGAAGCCTACCGTCTCGCCGCCATCACGGTGATGATAGCGCTCGCGGCCATCTTCACCGCGGAGCGGCTCTCACGAACGAAGCGGCCCAAACAAAGAGCGAGGGCGTGAGGCCGTGACCGTGATTCATGTCGAGATGCGCTTGCCGCTCGACGGGTTCGACCTCGCGGTCTCGCTCGATCTGGACCGTCCCGTCACTGCTTTGTTCGGCCCGTCGGGCGTCGGAAAGACATCTCTACTCGAAACGATCGCGGGATTGAGAACCCCGTCGGAAGGCGAGATTAGAATCGACGACGAGGTGTTGTTCTCCTCGACGTCGAGACGAAACCTCCCTCCGGAAAAGAGGCGGGTCGGCTACGTCCCTCAAGACGCTCTCTTGTTTCCCCACCTCACTGTCCACCAGAACCTGCGTTTCGGAGTGCGGGACAGCGCTCCTTCCATCCCTATCGAGTCAGTGGTCGAGGCGCTCGAGATCGGGCATCTCCTCGACCGAGACCCTGGGACTCTATCCGGCGGCGAGCGCCAACGCGTCGCTCTGGGCCGGGCGCTCGTCAGCGGTCCGCGATTGCTCCTTCTCGACGAGCCACTCGCTGCGCTCGATGCGGGACTCAAGGATCGGATCCTCCCCTATCTCCGGCGAGTACGAGAGACCTATCGACTACCGGCGATCGTCGTAAGCCACGATGTCTTCGAAGTGCTGACGCTGTCGGACGAGGTCGTGGTCGTCGACCAAGGCGCCGTCGTCGGCCGAGGCAGCCCTCGGGAGGTACTGACCCGCCCCGGCGCGGCCGGCGGCTTTTTTCGGGGGCGGTTCGAGAACGTGCTCGACGTGCGCGTCGTCGCCCAAGAGCCGGAAGAAGGGATCACCCGGGTCGTCACGTCGAACGGACTTTCGTTGGCGGTTCCCTATAGAGACAGCGGGAGCGAGAGTCAGATGTGGATTGGCATCCTTGCGGACGACATCTTGCTGGCGAGAACGCGACCGGAGGGCCTCTCGGCGAGAAACATCTTGAAAGGATCGGTCACCGCCATCGACGAAAGCGAAGGCATCGCGATGGTGCAGGTGAGCACGCCGGATCCTCTCTACGTCAAGCTGACCCATCGCGCGGTGGCGCAGCTCCAAGTCTCCGAGGGGAGTGCGGTCCACCTCATCATCAAGACCCACTCCTGTCATCGTCTCGGCACCCAATAGTAGCGATCGGTACTCAATACTTCCTGGGCTGGGATCACGAAATCCATCCGAATCTGGTACCATGCGAGAGAACTCGCTGATAACGTCCGTCCTATGAAGTGAAGACTTCATGAGGGGGTCGTCAAGCCGGGAGACGTCGCTTGGTGAAGCGTCGTTTTTCGGTGGGTGCCCTTCGAGTGCGCGCGCCGAATTTGGGGGGTACAGCTATGTTCGCGCGTCACTTCAGGGTTCGACAAAATCCTTTCTACGCTCTCTCGGACCCCACCGCCATCTACCCGAGCAGCGAGCTGAGAGAGGCGGTCCAGCACTTCTGCTTCGCGCGCGAGAACAAAGACAGCATCATGCTGTTCACCGGTGAGGTCGGAACCGGAAAGACAACGGCTATTCGCGCGATGCGCGCATACCTGCCCGAGCAAGCCCCCGTCGCAATGATCCAGCACGCGACCCTGAGCCCGGACGAGCTCCTCGAAGCGCTGGTCGAGATATTCGCGCCCGGTAAGCGCACGCGACGGTCCAAGATCGGAAGAGTCCAAAGGCTCGAATCGACCTTCGCGGAGCTCGACGCCTTGGGTCACACGCCGGTCTTATTTCTCGACGAAGCCCACTTGCTGGGAGACGACGTCCTCGAAGAAACACGCCTGCTGACGAATCTTCGTCATGACGGCCACCCGACTCTTCAAGTCTGCCTCGTCGGCCAGCCGGAGCTCGCCGAACGCCTTCGCACAGCCCGATTCCGTCAGTTGAGACAACGAGTGAGCGTTCGCTACCGAATGCAGCCGATGAGCATCGAGGACACCAGCTTGTACTTGATCGAGCGCGTCCGTTTCGCCGGGAGCGATGCACCGAATACGGTGTTCAGCGAGGAAGCGGCGGAAAGCATCCACGAATTGAGCGGCGGCATTCCGCGTGAGATCAACATCGTCGCGGCTCACGCGATGACGAACGCCTATGTCGACGGCTCGTTTGCCGTGCACGGCGCGCACGTCCGAGCCGTTCAAGAGCACTTCGGATATGAAGGCCTCCACTTGCCAAAGCCCAGCGAGGACGTGGTCCCCGGCCCGGCAACGAACCAGGCTCCCGACAAACCGATGACTGTGAAGTCGCAACGCCCGCTCGCGGCTGGACTGACTGGCGGGTTGCGCACGCGCTCGGTCTGACGAAGTCCACTAATCGTCGAGCGCCGCTCGCACGGCCTCAAGGGTCTTGTCGATATCCGCGTCGGTGGTGCGAAAGCTCAAGACGGGGACTCTCATGACACGGCTCCCGAGGAAGTCGGAGCCCCCGAACCAGGCGATGCCACTTCGCTGGATGCGATCGATGACCTCGTCCGTGCGACGGTCGTGATCGCCGTCGGTGGCGGTAAAGCGCACGATGCCTTGATTGATGATGGGCTCGGCCATGACTTCGACCCCTCGCAGCGCTCCCATGCCCTCGATGAGACGCCTTGCGTGCCCACAGCTTCGGTCGATGAGATCTTCCAGACCCTGACGTCCGAGCGATCGCAGCGCCGCGTAAGTCGGAACGCCTCGCCCTCGGCGAGACCACTCCGGCGTCCAGTCGATCGGGTGCCGCACGTCATCACCCGCGGTGAAGTAGCTCGCGCGCACCATCATCGCGGCGCGGTGCGCTTTTGGATGCGCGGTGAAGACGAACCCGGTATCGAAGGGAAGGTTCAACCACTTGTGTCCATCCGTCGCCCAGGAGTCCGCCCGCTCACAGCCTTTCATCAAATGTCGGTAGCGGGCGCTGGCCGCCGCCCAGAGTCCGAGCGCCCCGTCGACATGAACCCAGGCACCCTTGTCATGTGCGAGCTCGATCGCGCGCTCGAAATCATCGAAGCCACCGGTATTGAACTCACCGGCTTGAAGGACGACGATCGCGGGCCCGTCGTCGAGCACGCCCGCTAGCGCGTCGAGCTTCATCTTTCCGTCGCGGCCCGAAGGTTGGACCGTGACCGCATCCGTTCCGAGGCCCAGGAGACGACACGCACGGGCGATCGATTCGTGACAAAGCGCGCCCGTATGGACTCGAATGGGAGGAGCGCCGGCCAAGCCTCGAGCCCCGACATCGTAGCCGCGATCCGAGAGAAGCTTCTGTCTCGCGGCCGCGAGCGCAGTGACGTGTGCGGTTTGGCAGCCGGTCACGAAAGCGAAGGAGGCTTCTTTGGGGAGCGCAAGGACGTCCTTGAGCCACTCACCGGAAACTTCCTCGATCACCGCGAGCGCGGGGCTCGTCGCATAAATGGCGGCGTTCTGATCCCAAGCGGAGGTCAGCCAGTCGGAGGCAAGCGCAGCGGGTAAAGCGCCGCCAATCGCCCACGCGAAGAACCGGCCGCCCCCTGAGTCGAGGAGTCCGCCCTCCACGTTCGCGGCGAGCTCGTCGACGATGCGCTCCGCGGGCACCCCCCGCGCCTCGAGCGTGCCACCGAGTCGGTCCCGAAGCTCACCCAGCGCAGCAGAGGCGGGGATCGCGCGTTCATCGAACCCGTCGATGTAGTCGATCGCATGCTTCAAGGCTCTACGAAGCGCTTCGTGGTCGTCACTCATCGTCATCGGTGTCCTTCATCCACAAATGCTGGGCGGCATAGGCACGCCAGGGTCGCCACGCTTCCGCGAGGGCTGCGAGCTCTTCGGGCGCGGGGCGTCGACCGCCCTTCGTCGCGCCGCGGAGCAAGCCCACGTCGCTCGCGGGAAAAGCATCGGTCTCTCCCAACACTCGAATCGCGATGTAGTGCGCCGTCCACGGTCCCACTCCGGGCAAGCTTTGCAAGCGCTTCAAGTTGCCCTCGAGATCGGAGACGGGAGCGAGAAAGTCAGGGTCGGCGATGACGGCCTCACTGAGAGCCGAGATGGTACGCGCCCGACTCGCCGGCATCCCGAGAGTGCCCACGTCGTTACCCAACAGCGCCTCCGGCCGCGGGAAGGCGCACACGAGGCCCGCGCCTGGACGGGCGAGCGGTGTGCCGTAACGGGCTACCAACTTTCCCGCGAGCTGCCGCGCCGCCTCCACGGTGATCTGCTGGCCGAGGATCGCGCGGATCGCGGTCTCGAACCCATCCCATGCGCCGGGAACCCGAAGACCGGGCCGACGAGCGACGACGGCGGACAAGAGCGGGCTCGACGCCAAGTGCTGCTCGATCCGGACGATGTCGGCGTCGAGGTCGAAGAGCCGCCGGAGCCGTCCCACGATGGAAGCCATCGCGTGCGTGTCAGCGAGCTCCAGAGCACCCCATAGAAAACCGTCCCCTCCGGGACTTATCTCGACGATGCCGGACTCGAAGCTCCGACGATAGGTCTCGCCCTCCACCACCTCCATCCCGTCAATCGCCCGGCCACGTAAGTAATGAAGCATCGCCCCCCAGTCGTAGGGCGGCTTGAACGGGAGCTTCAATCGGATCCGGGGATCCGGGTCCAAGGAACCGTTGCGAAGCTCTCTCGGAGCGCGGCCGTAAGTGTTCTTGATCACCGTATTGAAGCGCCGCACGCTGCCGAAGCCGGCGGCAAAAGCCACCTCGGAGACCGGGAGTGTCGTCTCGCTCAAGAGCTTCTTGGCGAACAAGAGCCGGTGAGCCCGCGCGACGTCGCTCGGTGAGGTACCGATCTGCTCATCGAACAGACGCCGCAGATGTCGACTGCTGACGCCCAAACGCTCGGCGAGTGCATCGACGCTTCCTTCAGCGAGCGCGCCTTCGGTGATGAGCGCGAGCGCCCGGCGGACGGTATTCGCCGTACCTCGCCAACCCGCAAGCCCAGGGGCAACCTCCGGACGACACCGCAAGCAAGGCCTGAAACCCGCCGCGTGGGCGGAGGCCGCGCTCGGGTAGAACGCGCAGTTGTCGAATTTGGGCGTACGCGCCGGACAGGTCGGACGACAGAAGATCCCGGTGCTCACGACAGCGGTGAAGAAACGGCCGTCGAAGCGTGGGTCCCTCGCTCGAAGTGCGCGATAGCAACGCTTGGGCTCGAGCGACTGGACTTCCATATCGCCATTATGCCCAATCTCATCCTTGGAACTAGCCGCCGACGGACGTCGATGTCCAATGCGTTCGAGCGATGAGTTCGCTAGGATGAGGCATGCTCTTCGGTACTACCGACCTCGCCGCGCGGATCGAGCGAGCGGAGTGCCGGATGTTGGCTGATAGCGCGGCAGCGGTTCGGGAGCGCCGCGACGACGGGTCCCTCTTCCTCAACGCACTCGGCGGCGGGATAGCGATATACGCCGGTGACGGCTCACCGCTGAACAAGCTCGCAGGACTGGGCTTCGGAGACGAACCGTTAGAAGACTCGGCGCTCGAGCCCATCGAAAGAGCCTTTCACGAGCTGGGCATTCCGGTTCAAGCCGAGGTATCGAACCTCGCCGACCCCGCCGTCGCCGCGCTCTTGAACCGGCGCGGCTACGTGCTCGAAGGATTCGAGAACGTCCTCGGCCTCACCGTGCCCGTCGAGGCGCTGCCGCCTATCGCCGCCGAGATTCAGGTCTCACCCAGCGGCACGGACGAGATAGACCGATGGGTCGATACGGTCGTGACCGGATTCCTCACCCCAGACACTCAAGGAGTGCCCTCGCATGAGTCTTTCGAGAGAGAGGTCCTGGAGGCGGTCATTCGCGACATGGCCTCATCGGACGCGGTGACGAGATACCGAGCCGCGCGTCACGACGAGTGGGCCGGCGGCGCGAGTATGCGCGTCCTCGAGGGTGTCGCTCTGTTGACCGGCGCGGCGACGCTTCCCCACCACCGGCGACGCGGGGTGCAAAGCGCTCTACTCACGGCTCGGCTGCGTGCAGCCGGTGAGCTCGAATGCGATATCGCGGTGGTGACGACGCAGCCCGGCTCGAAATCTCAAGAGAACGTGCAGCGGCAGGGGTTCGAGCTTCTCTACACCCGCGCGGTCTTGGTGAAACCGCCACCGTAATGGAGCACGCCGCTACCTCCCGCTTTTCAGTTTCTCCATCTCTTGGACGACGTCATGATCTTTCCCTCTTGATTCGCGGGAAAGAACTCGATGACCGCGTTGACTTGGGCCACGACGGGTCGGCCTTGGATCTCGCCGGGGTTGAAGCGCCACTTCTCCGCAGACTTCACGATATTCGCGTCGAGCTCGTCGTGTAGACCCTCGAGGAGCTCGATAGAGAGAGGCTTGCCTTTCTCGTCGATGATCACTCGGAGCATCACCTTACCGGTCACGGTCTCACCCTTCAGAGCTTTCGGCATCTTGATCTTGCCGGTCTTTCTCAGCTGCGGGTTCTCCTCGAATCGATCGACCGGCACGGAGTCTTCGAACGGGTTGGACACCCCCGACCCATCGGAGCCCGAGGCCATCAAGAGTCTCTCGAGCTCCGCATTCTCCCCCCACCGAGCCCACGTGTACGCCGTGCGACCGTGCTCGTCGGTGGCATTCACATCCGCGCCGGCCTCAATCAGAGTGGCCGCCACATTCGTGAAGCCGTATTTACTCGCGACGACGATGGGAGCCTCGCCTCCCTCGGAGACACCGTTCACGTCCGCGCCGGCCTCGATGAGAATGTCGACCACAGCGTCGTGTCCCGCGAGAGATGCGATGAACAATGGGGTCGAGCCGTCTTCCGCGCGGAGGTCGACCTCGGCGCCTCGCGCCAGCGCGGAGCGCACGACCGCGGGCTGTCCGCTCCAGGCGGCTCGATAGAGGTCGGCACCGGAGTTTTGAGCGACGCTCGGCGGTACGGTCGATAGGAGCAAAGCGGAGACGACTAGGGTCGACATGGGACCTCCTTCGCGAGTGAGCTCCATGGTAAACAACAGTCCCGCTGATGACAATCGCCGCTAAACCGCTCGTTTGAGACGGAGGAGCTCAGCGAAGAGTCTGGGAGTCCGGGTGGAGCCGGACCCTCGGGCGACGGCAGGTGCCAGCGTCGCTACGGAATATATCCCAGCGTCTTGAGCTGCTGCAGCGCCGCGGGGTCCAGCCCCTCCAATTCCAGGGCCTCGCCTTCGCTTTGGTCCGAGTCCCGATCCGGGTCGGCCGCCATCCACGCGCGCAGTAAGGGCGCAAGCTTGCCGGCCTCTCCCGGAAATCGGTCGAAAAGATTCGTGAGCTCGCGTGGATCGCTCACGAGATCGTAGAGCTCGTATCGGTCTCCATCGGGATGAGGGATCCGAATGAGCTTCCAGCGCTCGGTGCGAACCATGCGCCACTTGCCTCGATTACCGTCGAAGTGAACCCGCTCGTGCTCTGGAAACATCGCTCGGCGCGGCGCGCTCTCGGCGAAAGCGTCGAGAAAAGGCAGCGAGCCCGATTCGAGCAACGGCACGAGGCTGACCGCGTCGACGTTCGTCAGCGGCTCGAGCCCCGCGAGCTCGACGAGCGTGGGCGCCAGGTCCATGACCCGCACTTGCTGCGCTACCGTCGTCTCCGACGAGACCCGCTCGGGATAGCGAATCACGAGCGGCACTTTCAAGACCTCGTCGTAAAGGGTGAAGTCGTGGGTGAAGTAGAGGTCGTGCTCACCGAAAGCTTCACCGTGGTCGCCCACCACCGCCACCACCGTCTCGGTCGCGAGCCCCCGCTGGTCCAGCTCCTTCAAGACTCTACCGAGGTTGTCATCGGTATAGACGATGGCGCCGTCATACAGATCTTTGATCTCGGAGACCTGCTCGAGCGGGTAGTCACTACCGGCGAAGAAAATGCTGCCACGAGACCGTCGCCAGAACGCGAAGTCGAGCAAGATGCGATTCTCAGGATAGTGCGGGAACACGAGGTCGTAATACGGCCCTCCCGGAATGTCGGCATAGGGGGTCGGCTCGAAGGATTCCCGCTCGGTCGCGACCATCGAGCGTAAGTGCTCGGCCCGGGGATCGTCTCCAACATCATCGCGGTAGAGGACCGAGTACGGGTAGCTGGGCGTATAAGGAAGATGCGGGTCCAAAAAGTGCATCCACAAGAAGAACGGGCGCTCAGGATCCCGTGCCTCGAGAAAATCGACGCCGGCCAGGGACAGACTTCGAGCGTCGAGTCCCGCCGCGAACTTGTTGTTGTGATATTCGTCGAAGCCCTGATCGAGGCCCGATTTTCTCCGCAGCCACGTGTGGCGCGTCATCGCTACGGTTTGATAGCCGGCGGCCTGGAACCGTTCCGCGAGCGTGACGATCTCGGAGGCAAGCGTCGCAGGATGGTTTCTGACGCCGTGTCGGGGCGGTGTGAGACCGGTCATGAGCGACGCGACGGACGGAAGAGTGAACGGCGCTTGCGCGATGACAGTGTCGAATCGCGCACCTTGTCGAGCGAGCAAGTCGAGATTGGGCGTCGTTCGCCTCTCATAGCCGTAGCTCGAGACGTGATCCGAGCGCAGGGTCTCGACCGTGATCAACAAGACGTTGGGCCTTTCGGGTGTGGTCTCGCGAGCGGGCTCATCGCAAGCCACGAGGCTCGCACCCACCAAAACGGCTACAACCCACCACCGGCTCCGCATCGTGTCTAGCCTTAGGATACGTCTTCCAGGATCCACTCGGTCGGCGTCGTCTCGACCTCGAGCTCCCGCTCGCTACGGCGAGACGGGTCGATGTTCCAGACGCGCACTCGATAGCGACCGGCAGGGACCTCGTCGATCCTGAACTGTCCTTGTGCGTCGGCCGCGACCGCGAACGGGCTTTGGGTCACGACGATGAACGCGGCCATCGATGGGTGAATGCCGCAAGACACGTCGTAAACCGCCTCGTGGTCGAACACGAACTCGTAGCTGCCTTTGAGCGGCGTCGCGACATTGAACGCCGTATCACGTGTCTCGATGTCGATGACGTGGACGTTATGAAGCGTGTCCTCGCTGTTTTTGAACTGCACGATCTGGCCGACCCGCGCCACCAGCAGCCGCGGATGAAAATCCGTGTTGTACTGATCGAGCAACACGGGCTCATTCGGAGGCGGAAACTCACTCGGCGTCACCGGCTCGAGAATCACGACTGACGGAAACCCTCCCGAGGCACGGGGGGCGGTTCCGGAGACGGTTCCGCTCGTCGGCGGCGAGCGTTCGAGCGCGGGCTCGGGGGAGGAGACATCGTTCGGCTCTCGACACCCACTCACGGAGCAAACGAGCAACAGCGCAACGAGAGAGGATGATTTCAAGCGAATGAGGGAGTTCTAGCGAGTCGTCACGATAATGTGTCGCATTTAGCTCGACATTTGATTGCCCGGTGCGGGAACGGGCTGGGACTCGAGCGCCGCGACACGGGTCACGATCTGGCCGTCATGGAGTGATACGTGAACCGAATCGCCTCTTTTGAGCTCACCATTGATGAGCATGGCGGCGAGCGTGTTCTCGAGCTGTGATTCCACTTCGCGTCGCAGCGGCCTGGCGCCGTAAACAGGATCATAGCCGTCATTGGCGAGCTTTTGCTTGACGGCATCGGTGATGTGGATGGAGAGGTTTTGCTCGGCGAGACGCTCGCTCAAATCATCCAGCGTGAGATCGACGATGCGTCGGATGTGGTCACGTTCCAGTTGGTGAAACACGATAACGTCATCGATGCGGTTCAACAGCTCCGGCTTGAACACCGATTTCACTTCCCGCATGACCCGGTCTTTGATCTCCTCGTACTT
>JAJCXL010000147.1 GCA_029263435.1 Acidobacteriota bacterium
GTACAAGGTGAACAGAGCGTCACTCGTGGCAACGATGCTCGAGTAACCTTCGCCGAGATCGCGGCTCCAAAGTTTCTCGGGTCCTGCCGCCGGCCAGGATGTCGCGAGGCCGGTCGACGGGGAATGGAAGTTACGCTCCGGTCCTCCCCACTGATGCCACTCCATCGCCGGGCTCTCGGACTCGCCCATCGCGAGGAGCGCGAACGAGACGACGCTCACCGTTGCCAGCGCAAGCTTTCTCGACATACTCATCATTCTTAGTACGCTACAACGAGGAGGCGTCGTGTTGCCAGTCTCGTGATCCGGTCGGACTCAGAGATAGGACATCAGCAACGTCGACTCGGTGGGAGACGTTCTACCGGCGCCTCATCCACGTGAGGACGAGCGGTGCAATCCATGGCGACAGTCCCACGAGCGGCCGCATGAGGAGCTTCTTCACGACTCTGCGTGCGCTCGGCGACGCGAGAGGAGCGCGCGACCACTCCGCAAGAGTGCGACCCCTTTCGCGCGCGCCCGATTCAGACCCTGCGTCGTTCGCGGTCTTGGAGGGCGTCACCGCCCCGGACGCACTCTTCGAGTCGACAGCTCGCCAGGCTTCCATGAACCGGTCGAAGAACATCTTCCGGGTCGGCTCACGTTTGCGATAGATCTCTTCCTGAGCCGGCGGGCGGATCTTTCGGTTGTCACGTCTACCGCCGATGGTGGGATGCGTGTTGATCTCCCAGATTCTCGGCTCGCCGTCTCGAAGGCTGTAATCGATGCGGCCATATTGAACGTTTGCCTGTCGAAATTCGTCTCGCAGCCAGCTCTCATGGGGATTCGACTCGAGATATTCCCGCTCTTCCCGGATCGAGGCATCGTCGTAGGCGATGCGGCTATGTTTGACCATCCAATAGTCGCAGGAGTTGATGCACCGGGGGATGACGGCATCGCCGACAACGTAAGCAGAGTACTTTCGGTACACCCCGTTCGAGGAAACGGTGTCGGAGAACTCCACGACGAGCAGCTCGCTCGCTGGCACGCCTCGGATTATCGCAACGACGAGCGCCGCATCCAGCTCCTTTCGGGTCGTGACGAGCTCGGACACGTTCCCGCGATGCGCGTTCTCCTCGCGCAGAAACACCGGAAAGCGAAGAGAATCGATCTTGTCGGAGAGTCGGAACGCGCGAAAGTCGTTCACGCCTCGAACGTGAAGCTTCCGCAATAGATCGTATCGGAGCAGCGTGCGGCCCGGATGGTTCAACACCCGTGCTGTCGGTGGAAGCGATTCGCAGAGCTCGACCGCAGCGGCGCGCTGGGGACCCGTCAGCTGGTCGAGCGCGGAGAGAACACAGGTCCCCGTCGGCACCGTCCGCTCTCGGACCAAATCCTCATAAGGGACGACCGAGAGCACATCCGCGAGTGGGCCTCCCCGGTCAGCCACGTAGTCGTCGATCCCGAACCGAGACGCACTAGGAACGAAAAAATAGATCAATGTCCCTTGGCGCTGCTCTCGAGGAGCGCTCCTTCCGACGCACCACCTCTAACCGCGTCTTCGGAGGACCGAGCCACCACCGTCGCGACCACCATGTCCGCGGTAACGTTGGCGAGCGTCTTGAAGAGATCCGTCACGGCGTTTAGCCCCGCGAACAAGACCACGCCTTGTGGTGGCACACCCATGGCTACATAGAACGGAAACGTCACCCAACCGGTCGACGGAACACCGGGCGAGCCGAAGCTCAACAACACCATGACGAGCACGAAGGTCACGAAAGGAGCGACCTGAAGGTCGACTCCAAAGACATAACTCATGAACATGAGTTGAAAGGGGCTCGATATCGTTCGGTTGACCTTGAACGTTGCCACGGAGAGAGGCAGAACGAGGCCGGCAATCGAAGATGGGAGCCCGATCGTCTTCTCCGCCCCCTCGATCAACGGGGGAAGGCTGGCGAGAGACGACCGCGTCGCGACGGCGACGGCCTGCGCGGGCAGGACCCCTCTCGCGAAACGACGCAGTGGCGTGCGACCAAACCAAACCGGCACGAAGTAAAGGAGCGCCGTGAACAAGAGCAGCAAAGCGGACGTGGCGAGAACGAATGCTCCCAATACGCCGGCCATTGCGGAGCCCGTTGCGACGGCGATCGGGTAGACGGTCGCGAATACCCCCACGGGAATGAGCAACAAAATCCAGCGGACGAGGACGATACTGGCGTCCGACACCGCGCGAAATAGACGGACCAGCGCCTCGCGGCCTTCCGGCGCGATTCTCGTCGACGCCAATGAGAAGAGAACCGTAGCGATAACGATCGAGAACATCTCGCCGTCAGCAAGAGCCCGGAAGGGATTTCGCGGGACGAGATGAACGAGCCACTCCGCGTAGCTCAATACCTGTGGCTCCGCACTCGAGGCCGCTGCTCCGGTGACGCTCTGCCTTAGGGCCTCGACGCCTTCTGGATCCAACGGTAGGAGCGTCAACAAGAACCGACCCACGGTGAGCGAGAAAACGCCCCCGCAAAGAAGTAGAACCACGAACGTCAGCGCAGAGAGACCACCTAGCTTCCCCGCCGTGCGCGTGTCGGCCGGCCCGACGATCGCGACGAATATGAGGGAGACCAGGAGCGGGATCAGAACCATCAGAATCGCGTTCGTCCACAACGCGCCTACCGGCTCGGCAAGCCGCGCCAAACCAAGCAGTAGCGGATGCTCGGTCGTGAACGCAACGAAGCCCAGGCCCGCACCGAGCCCGAGCCCGCCGAGCGAGCCGGCTGTCAAAGAGACGTTGCTTGTGGACATGAACGCGAAGCGACCGTAAGGAGGGGCTTGGATTCACGGTAACACATAGAATGCGACGACGCCCGAGGGGCCGACGTTCGCACCAGCGCGCGTTTCGTGCGGGGGACGGTCCGGGCGGTCTGCGTAGCAGAGATGCCCGGTAAGCTCGAAGGAGAGGCGCGCCCCGACCTCCGCGTGGGGCGCGCTCTCGAGGAGGACCGTTAGGGAAGAATACTCAGGTCGGGACGGGTCATCGCGATCCTCCGGGTCGGGCTATGGGTCATGGCGCCGACGCCCTTGCGAAGCTCGCGATAGGCCTCTTCACCGAGGTGTCGGTGAACGGGGTTCCGCGTATCGAGCGCGGCCCAGCTGTCGAGCGGGACGATCTGCACCCACTCTCGCTGACTTCCGCCCCAGGCCGAGTGATAGAAGAACACGCCATTCGCACCCGCCGCCTTCATCGCCGGATGCCACTTCTCCGTCAACCAGGTGCTGTAAGCCGGGGCCATCCCGGGGAGGTTCTCCGTGGTGATGATGAGCATGAGCTTCGGCTTGCGGCTCGGGTCGATCGGGATCGAGATGTCCGGAAGCTCCCTGACCGTCTCGACCGAGCGGCTCTTGGTGCACTTCGTGACCCGCGCGATCCACTGAGCCGCTCCGGCCTCACCCATGGCCTTCGTCATGAAGGCGTTTCCCTCGTCGAGCTCCGCGTAGGAGTCGTGCGGCGTCGCGATGAGGTACTGGCTCGAATTACCGCGGACGACCCGCGAGATCCGGCGCTCCTTCATCCCGGCCTTCTTGTAGGCGACGTTCAGCTCTTTCTGGAGCCCTTCGAACTCCGGAATCATATTGGAGTGCACATCGACGGTGATGACGGTCCAGAGCCGAGCCGAATCGGATTGCGCGAAGCTCGCGATCGGAGCCGCGACAACGCACAGGAGAGCAAGAACGATTGAGAGACGAATTGGTTTCTTCATGGGGACCTCCTCAAGAATAAAGAGGCATACAAACACGGAATGGACACAATGACAACTCGTTAACTTCCAATTAGCTATCCCGGTCTGGTGGTACTTCTCGTTCGCGGGCGGCTCGAACGGAATAGACCGCGGTACGGCGCCCTCGACGTCAGAGGATGTCGCCCTCGAAAGTCGGCGCTCTACTATCGGAGTCGCCTCGGGTAGCACGCGCAGTCAACACGGTTCGCCCAGAGTTCAGCAAGAACCGTGGCGAAGACTGGTTCCGTCACGTCTGGCCCCATCGGCGAAGCGGCAGGACCCGATCGTGGCCGGGCCATGCGATACTGCTCGCAAGGCGTCAACCGATGGTGACCCCAAACCAAATCGGACGTTATCGGATCAAGCGCGAGCTCGGTCGCGGCGGCATGGGAGTCGTGTATGTCGGCTATGACGACCAGCTCGAGCGACTCGTTGCCATCAAGACGATAGGAACCGAGCACGCCGACCCACTCCAGCGAAAGCGCTTCATGCGCGAGGCGAGGGCGGCGGCACGGATCCGGCATCCTAACGTTTGCCAAATCTTTGAGATCTCCGATGCCAACGATGAGCCCTTTATCGTTATGGAGTTGCTCGAAGGTGAGTCCCTCACGACACGGCTCTGTCGCGGGGCGCTTCCGGTTGCGGAGACCATTGTTGTCGCGCACGAGATCCTCGCCGCTCTCGGTGCGCTCCACGAGCAACGGACGGTGCATCGCGATCTGAAACCCTCCAACATCTTTCTGACTCAGCACGGCGTCAAGCTTCTCGACTTCGGCCTGGCGCGACAGATCCCGGGATCGGTT
>JAJCXL010000148.1 GCA_029263435.1 Acidobacteriota bacterium
GCTCAACCCTTGCAAGAGCTCTCCGGGAGCGATTGGGACAAGGGAGCGCTCGAGGATGAGGATGTCGAAATCGCGATCGGCAAGGGCTTCCCACACTTGTTCGATGGTGCTGACGACGGCCGGGTCCTGGGCCACGCCTTCTAGGAGCGTGATGAGGCGCTGTTGGGAGGCGCCATCACTGGCCGCGATCAAAATTCGGGTCAACATTGAGGTTTTCTAAGTCGAAAACGGTAACACAGAACCGATAATAATCGGGCAGTGTTTGCCGAAAAGACGGACACGATTGTTAACCCACTGTTTATCCGTTAGTTACGCAGCTCGTTGTTGTGGCATCGGACTTGCTCCTAGTAGATAACCGGAGGAATCAAATCACTATGAAATCCAATACGCTGAACAGTGGCTTTCGCCCGCGAATGATTGCGGAGCGCAAACCGATGCGTCCGGTGCAGATCGCTTCCGCCCGTTCGCCTATCAAAGTGACCAAACCCATGGGCCACGGCGTCGAGACGATCCCCACCCGCGCACGTCAACTCTAAGGCGACCGGGGTCGTCTGAGGCGCGCCGAGAGCGAGCCCACCACGAAGATGGAGAGCGTTCCGATGACGGTCGTCATCTGAGCGTGGAGCGCGTTTTTCGGCCATGTCTCTCCCGCGAGGCGCGGCGAGACAGTCATCCACAGGATGGTTAGCACTCCCGCGATGACGGCCAGTATGGCGTCAGGACGCCGCGCCGATTTTCCGAAAGCACCGAGCAAGAACAGACCTAGCATCCCACCCGCGAACACTCCGGACAACGTCCACCACGCATCGAGTAGGTTGGAGACTCCAATCATCGCGAGCGCCACGACGGTCCCGGACAGTCCCGCGGCACAGGTCGACCACCGCAGAATCTTCATCGCGCGGGCGGGTGGGATCGCACGGTCTTTGTCGGCCGGGCGAAAGAAGTCTTCGTACACCACTGTCGCCGAGCTATTCAGGCTGGTGTCGATGCTGCTCATGGCCGCCGCGACCAGGGCGGCAACGAGAACCCCCGCCACACCGGGAGGTAACGCATTGGCGATGAAGTGAGGGAAAACCGCGTCGCCTGTCACCCCGCCGGAGTCGAACGTCCGGTAATACGCGAACAGCATCGTTCCGATGAAGAAGAACACGGCCGATATCGGGATATACATCCACGCTGCCATCCATAGCGCTCGGGTGGCGTCTTTGTGGGTGCGCGCCGTGTGGTACCGCTGAACGAAACTTTGGTCGATGCCGAAGTTGTTCAAGTTGATGAACACTCCGTAAAGAAGAACGACCCAGATGGTGGACTCGGTGAAGTCCAACCGAGGACTCCCCAAGCTGAACTTGCCGGCCTCGTTGCCTACCGCGAGAGCTTCCGAAAGTCCGCCGGGCAAGCTAACGACCAACCAAACGGCGACGAACAACGCTCCCGCCATCAACACGAGGCTTTGCGTCACGTCCGTCCAAATCACCGCCTCGATCCCACCCACGAGGGTGTAAAGCGTGACGGTGAGGCCTCCGCCAATGATGATGGCGGCGATGGGCCATCCCGAGAGCTCCGACAACGCGATCGCAACCCCGAACAAGATAGTGCCCATCCTCGCGAGCTGCATGAGCAGATAGCAAACCGAGGTGTAGCGTCGCGCCCAGCGCCCGAAGCGGCGCTCGAGATGGCTATAGGCTGAAATCTCACCCCGCGACCGGTAGAACGGAACGAAGTAGCGTGAAGCGACCCATGCTGCGAAGGGGAGGGAGAGGCTGAACACGAACGCGTTCCAATTGCCTGCGAACGCACTTCCGGGAACGCCGATAAAAGTGTTGCTGCTGAGAAAGGTCCCGAACAGCGACAGACCAACGGCCCACCCGGGGAGACGGCCGCTCGCGCTCGTGAACCCCTCCGGGGTCGAGCTACGTCCGCGAAACGGGATCCCGAGAGCCACGACCCCGCCCAGATAGACGACGAGCACGATGAGATCGGCAGTCCCCAACGAGCTCATGGCGCCGGGAGGCTATCACAACGGCTCCGGCCCGCCCTTTTTCGTGGCGGTTTCGTATCTCAGAAGATCAATCGGTGACGAAGTGAGGGAGGGCCGTGAGCAAACGAGTCACGAGCTCTGACTGTCTTGACGAGCCTGTCTTCACCTGAATCTGCTTGATGTACCCTCGCACCGAATCCTGGGGCATGGATAGGCGCGAGCCGATCTCACTGGGGGAATGCCCTCGCGCGAACAGCGCCCCGACCTGGGCCTCAGCAGGCGTCAGCTTGAGGCCTTGTTCGAGAAGGGAGGGCGACAACCCTCTCTCGACATTCGCGTCCACGAGCAAGACCGCCGCGCGGCTTTCGTCGCGGCCATACGCGTAGAGGCTCAAATCGTTCGACAGGCGCACCGCGCACGGCTCACCGATCGACTCGACAGCGCGTCTGACTAGGTCGATAGTGAGAAGTTGGTCGTTGGTGTTTCGGAACTCGAGTTGATAGCCATTGATGGCGATGGTGGGGGTTTTCTCCGCGGCACGCCTCGCGGCTTGGTTCGCGAACAAGACGTTGGCGTTGACGTCGAGCAGCATGACCGCGTGACCCAGCGCATCGAGGCAGTGAGTGAGCGACTCGTGCTCCCGCTCGAACTGCTGCAGCGTAAAGTGGATCTGGAGGGCCTTGTGCACGTGCGGCAGCACCCGACGGAGCGTCGTGCGGGCTACGTCCGACAGAAGCCCTCCTTGTGGGTTGAACAAGATTAATGACGAGGTATCGGCAGACTCGCTCGGAAGGGCCGCCCACTCCGCCCACTCCTCGATGACCGCGTCGTTCACGACCGCGATCACGAATCCTCGTCGAGAGAGGGCCTTGGTGGTGAACATCTGAACGGGGTTGATCTCGTGAAACGCCTCGCTCGGATTATCACAGTTGACGTGGCGGGTGGGACCGAACCCACGCAGCACGGCCGTCGTCGGCCGGGCTTCGATGAGCGCGCCTAACCCTTGGAAGACGCTGTCCCAGGTCTCGGGAGACAGCGACGCTTCGTAGACTCGGGCTATCAACTCCCACGCGGACAGAGCCGGGCCGCTCGGTTGCGGTGTTCGTGGGCCGAGCGAAGGCATGACCTACTCCTGGTTAGCCGAGGTGCGGGAAACGACGTTTTGGAGGAGTTTAATTGAAAAGCTTGATGTCCACACCCCCGTGCACCATTCGCGGCGTGCCCAGAATTTGCAAGGGGTCCGTGCGGACAACGTAGGCCTCGTTGAACAAGTTCTCTACTGCGACATAGATTCCGATTTTGGGCGCGACCGGTACGCGCACGGAGAAGTCCAACAGCGCGTAGCTCGGAAGCGAGAAGTCATTGAGGTCGTCCTCGAATGCGTCGCCGACCATGCGGAGGTCGGCGTTCCATTGGATAGCTCCCCGGTAGGCCACGCCGATGTTGCCTTGGTTGCGGGCGACTTGCGGTAGTCTCAAATCGGTGTCGTTGTTCACGGCGTTCGTGAAGAGATATCCGCCCCGAATGGTCCAGTCGTTCGCCACTTCGTAGTTCACTTCGGCTTCCAAGCCTGCGATGGACGCGCTTCCCAGATTCTGACGCTGCCGCTGAACGGTGCCTGGCGCCAGGTCCACGCAAAGTGGGTGCACGTCGGATGGCTCGGTGCAAAGGGTGACGTTAGCGATGGGATCTTGGAGCGTGTTGTAAAACGCGTTGAGTCGAACGAGAACCGCGCGGTTCGGGTGGAGGTCGATGCCCCCTTCCGCTCCCCAGAGGTGCTCCTCGACGAGACCGTCGTTCTCGGCGGTGACGACGTTGCCGACCCGGAAGGGCCGGAACAGCTCGTTGAGTGAGGGTGCGCGAAAGCCGCGGTAGACCGATCCTCTCACCGTGGCAAGCGGAGATGCCCTAAAGGTCAGCGCCGCTCTCGGGTTGAAGGTGCCTTTCGTCGACGCGTTTTGATACAGGTCGGCCCGCCCGCCGATGAGCACGTCGAAGCGCTCGTCGAAGGTGAACAAATATTGCAAGAACGCCCCGGCGAAGTTTTGACTTTCGCTGTTATTGGCGATCTCGTCGTCGGGGTCCCAGCGCACGAACCGCCAATCGACACCTCCTTGGAGCCCGTGAGGCAGGCGCATGGTGAACGAGCTTCCGAAGCCCACGGACGGGAAACGCGTGTCGCCAAAGGGGATCTCGCGATTACGACCGGGGAGGATCCGAGAAAATGCGCTGGTGAGCTCCTGACGCTGTCCGTAGAAGTTGAAGCTCCAAGACTCCGCGTCGTAGCCGGTGTCGACCAGAAAGATCTGGGAGTCGTTCGTCTGCGCCGGAGTGCCGTTGTCGCGCTCCTCGTTGAACAGATTTACGCCGACGTGAAAGTCGCGATACTCCATGCGTCCGACGAAGGTCTGAAACTTGGTCTTGGTGGGAACATCGACGTCGCCGCGATCCTCTTCACGGACCGGGATGTATCCATCGGTGTCGAACACGCGGCCCGAAGCGATGAACGCCCAGTCTTCGCCCCGATGCGACGCGAATACGTCTGCGTCGAAGGTCCCTCTGTTGCCGAACTGTAGCCTCGCATCGAGCGTTTTCGGGCGAGGCGGCTTGGCGAAGAGCTGAATGGTGCCGCCGAGCGCGGAGCTCCCGTAGAGCTGACTGCCGGCGCCTCTGGAAATCTCGGCGCGTTGGTTGGACGTTGCCGGGAGGCGGTTCCAATAGACCCAGTTACCGAACGGGTCATTGAGGGGTAGCCCGTTCCAGAGAACGAGGCTACGGCTGGCCCCCGAAGGACCAATGCCTCGAAGCGAGACCCCCTGGGTGGTCGGGTGAGAGAAAATACTCGAAGAGCGACGGAACAGGCTGAAACCGGGCACCCGACGTAGCTGCTCGTCGATGACGAGTGCGGGAGAGGAGGAGAGGTCTTCTTCCGTGAAAGCGCTCACGAGAACCCCCGCATTGCCGAGCTCTTGCTCCGTCCCTGTG
>JAJCXL010000149.1 GCA_029263435.1 Acidobacteriota bacterium
TCCGTGCATTCTGTCAGAGTCCCATGCGCGACCGACAATCGCGCCGTCATGTGCTTTCGGGAGTGCACCGCCCACGAGATATAATTCGCGCGTGAGCGTTGGGCGAAGGGGCTTTATCGTGGTCTCGGCTCTGTCGGTGCCGGCTTTGTGCTTTCCGGCGACGTGGGTGGACATCGAGCTCACGTGTCCGATCTGTGGCGCGGTCAACATTTTCAAGAAGCCGGGAAGCTTCGGCTCTTACGTGAACGACGGTCCGGCGCGCCTTCAGTATGTCTTTTGGCCTGCGACCACGGATACGTTCCTCTATACGTGTCGGCAATGTCATCTCACCGCCTACATGCAGGATTTCGACAACATCCCGGCCGACAAGATCGCGCCGCTCGCCGCGATGCTCGAGACCGATGGTGCCATCGAGACGCCGCTCGTTCCCTATTACGAGATCCCGATGGCGGTCCGGCTACCCATCGCGGCCAAAGTGTATGAAGAGCTTGGCAGAGACGGGGTTTTCTGGTGCGAGTTCGACCGAATCGCAGGTTTTCATTACGCGGAAACTTCCGAGCCGCAGAAAGCGCACGAAGCACGAGCCCGAGCGCGGGTGCGTGCCGAGGCTCTCGTCGATGCCGCTACCCCCGACTCCAAGAAAGAACCTCTGTTCATTCTCGCGGCGATGCGGTTTTTCACGGGTGACGCTTCTCTGGCGCGGCGAACGCTGGACGAGGCGGAGCTGCTCACCTTCGAGGCACCCGACAGGGATTCGCGAGCGCTCGATGCCTATCTCTCGAAACTCATCGACGAGTTTCTCTCGGAGCTCTTGTCGGGAGCGGCAGGGCGGTAGTCATCGTGCTAGGATCCGCCCGCGATGAGCGAGCCCGAAACCTCTGAACGAAGCGCTGAGATCCGTTTCAAAATCCGTCTGAGCGACAACCACATGCCCGTGTCCATCGAGTGGGACGCGACGGACTCTGGGGCCGACGGTCCTCAGTCGACCCGTTCCATCATGCTCTCGGTGTGGGACGCCAAGGAGAAGAGGGCGATGTGTATCGATCTCTGGACGTCGGACATGCTCGTCGATGAGATGAAGCTGTTCGTCTTTCAAAGCATGATGACCCTGGCCGACACCTTCGAGCGTGCGACCTCGGAGTCGGAGCGGGCGAACGAGATCCGAGTTTTCGCGAATCAGTTCGCGGAGAAACTGGGATTCGTTCGAGACGCCAAGTAATGACCGAAACGCCACGGTTCGACAAAGCATCCGCGATCGTCAACTTTCCCGAGGCTGAAGCGCGGGTACGCGCGTTTTGGAAAGATGCGCGCATCTTCGAGAAAAGCGTCGAGATGCGCAAGGGCCGAAAGACGTTCATCTGGGACGATGGACCGCCCACTGCGAACGGGCGCCCCCATAACGGGCACGTCATGACGCGGGTGTTCAAGGACATCTTTCCACGCTACCGCACGATGCGCGGCTTCTATGCCGAGCGCAAAGCGGGCTGGGACACTCACGGCTTGCCCGTCGAGGTCGAAGTCGAAAAGGAGCTCGGTATTCACGGCAAGGCCGACATCGAGGCCTACGGAGTCGGTCCTTTCGTCGAGCGCTGCATGGAGTCGGTGTTCCGCTATATCGGCGACTGGGAGCGCATGACCGAGCAGATGGGACATTGGGCGGATTTGTCCGACGCCTATGTGACCTATCACAAGAGCTATGTCGAGAGCGTGTGGTGGGCGTTGTCACAGTTGCTCGAAAAGAACCTGCTCTATAGAGGACACAAGGTCCTATGGTGGTGGGCGCAAGGCGGCACGGCGCTTTCCTCCGCCGAGGTGGGCCTCGGATACAAAACCGTCGACGACCCCTCCGTCTACGTGGCGTTTCCGCTCGTGGACGAGCCGGACACCGCGCTTCTCGTTTGGACCACGACCCCGTGGACCTTGCCGTCGAACATGTATGCGGCGGTGGGACCCCATGTCGACTACGTCGTCGTGAGAGATGGCGAGCGGAATCTCATCGTCGCCGCAGCGCTTCGCGAAGCGATCGCCACGAAGCTCGGTCGCGAGCTTCCCGTCGTGCGCGAGCTCAAGGGAGAGGCTCTTCTGGGAAAACGCTACCGACCGCCGTTCGACGAGTACTACGATAAATTCGGCGACGAACGTGTGACCCTAACCGGTGGCGGCAGCGAGGCAATGTTGTGGAAAGTGTTGCCGGCGGATTTCATCGAGCTCGATCAAGGTACGGGCTTGGTGCACGAGGCCCCCGCATTCGGTGAGGTGGACCATGAGCTCCATCGAAAGCTGGTCCAGACCTACGAGCGCCCCGACGACGTCCCTTTGTTGTGCGCCATTGCTCCGGACGGGACGTTCACCGACGACATCCCGTCGCTCTCCGGACAGTGGGTGAAGGATGCGGACAAGACGATCGTTCGCCGGTTGAAAGAATCGGGCGCGCTCCTCCATCAAGAAAGCTATCGGCACGAATATCCGTTTTGCTGGCGCGCGGATGACGATCCGCTCATTCAGTACGCGCGTCCCGCGTGGTTCATTCGCACCACCGCTCGGATCGACGACGCGATCGAGAACAACCGCGCGGTGCAGTGGATCCCGGACCACATCAAAGAAGGTCGCTTCGGGGATTTTCTCGCGAACAACGTCGACTGGGCCCTGTCGCGCGAGCGTTACTGGGGCACGCCGCTCAACATCTGGGTAAACGACGAGACCGGCCGGATGGTGGCTCCCACGTCGGTCGACGAGATCCTAGAGAAGAACCCTGATGCGTTTCGAACGTTCGAGGAGGCCCGAAAAGCCAAGCCGGAGCTCTCCGAACATCTCATCGTGCACAAACCCTGGATCGATGACGTGACCTTCACCGAGCCCGATGAGCCTGGCGTTTACCGACGCGTGCCGGAAGTCATCGACTGCTGGTTCGATTCCGGCAGCATGCCCTTCGCGCAGTGGGGCTACCCGCACAAAGGTCACCAGGAGTTCGAAGATACCTTTCCGGCCGACTACATCGTCGAGGCCATCGATCAGACCCGGGGATGGTTCTACTCGATGCTCATGATTTCGACGCTCGTCTTCGACCGAAAATTTCCGCACCCTTATGAGACCTGCATCGTTGCCGGCCACGTCAACGACAAAGAGGGAAAGAAAGAATCCAAGTCGAAAGGCAACTACACCCCGCCGGAAGTCATTCTCGAGAAAGTGGCGATGGATTTCGCGGTCGTCGATGCACCGGACGTCGCTCCGAAGGATGGGGTCGCCCAGATCTCTCGCCAAGATCTGGACGGGCTGGATCTGAGCCCCGGCGCTCAGGTGCGCGTCGGCGAGATCGAGCTCGTCGCGCAGCCGGTGAAAGGACTTCCTCGCCGGGTCGTCGTACTGCCCACGGATGTTCGGGCGAAGCTCGCACTCTCCACCGCGCCTCGCGGGCTCAAAACGATCCCCGCGGACGTGCCTCGACTCGAGCCCAATGAGAGGGTCATGATTGAAGACCCCGCTACACCGGCTCCGGGCGCCGACGCGTTTCGGTGGTTCTTTCTCGCGGGCAACCCGCCATGGAGCTCGAAGCGACACTCGCTGGGAAACGTCCGCGCGCTGCAGAAGGAGTTTCCCCTCAAGCTCCGCAACGTCTATAGCTTTTTCACGATCTACGCCTCGATCGATGATTTCGATCCGCGAACGGACCGGGGACGTGATGTTTCGGACCGTGTGGTTCTCGACCGTTGGATCTTGTCCGAGCTGTCCGCGCTGAACGCGCGGCTCATCGAGCATCTCGACGCCTATCGCAGCTACGAAGCCTCCACCGATCTCAGCGCTTTCGTCGACGCGCTATCGAATTGGTACTTGCGAAGAAGCCGCGCAAGGTTCTGGGCTTCTGAGCGGGATGCGGACAAGCTCGACGCTTATCAGACACTGTACGAGTGCCTGGTGACGGTAACGAAGCTTGCGGCGCCCTTCGTTCCGTTCATGACGGATGAGATCTATCAGAACCTGGTTCGAGGGGTTTACGGGGACGACGTTCCCGAGAGCGTTCACTTGTGCGACTACCCCGAGCCCGACCTGGCGCGAGTGGATAGCCACCTGAACGAAGAGATGACGATCGTGCGAGACACCGTCTCTCTGGGGTTGCGGGTCCGGACGGACAACAAGCTCAAGGTTCGACAACCGCTCTCCAAAGCGGAGATCACGCTCTCGGCGAAAGAGCTGGAGGAACGGATCCGGCCCTATGGCGAGATCATCGCTCAGGAGCTCAACGTGCATGACGTCGCTTTCGTGCACGGCAGTGACGAGCACGTCGAGTATCAGATCAAGCCGAACTTCCGGAAGCTCGGGCCGCGGGTCGGCAAGAAGATGCCGGCAGTGAAAAAGGCGTTCGCCGTTGCGGATGGGAGCGCCGTGCGCGCTTCGCTGCTCGAGACCGGGGCGGCTGGCATCGAGGTGGAAGGCGACGTCTTGAGCCTCGACGCAGACGATGTCGAGGTGTCGGTCCGCGCCAAAGAGGGCTACGCCGCGGCAGGGGACGAGCTCGCGGTGGTCGTGCTCTCGGTCGAGCTGACGCCCGAGCTGATCGAAGAAGGCACCTATCGAGAGATCGTGAGCCGGGTGCAGGCGCTGCGAAAAGATCTGGAGCTCGACTACACCCAGCGGATCCGGCTATCGCTCTCAGGATCCGAGAAACTGCTGCAGATTCTCGAAACGCGCCGCGAACACTTCATGGCGGAGACGCTGTGCGTCGATCTGAGCCGCGGAGTCGTCGATGCGGCCGAGGCGCGCACGCGCGAGATAGAGGTCGCCGGCGAGACCCTCACCGTCACGCTTCGAGACGCTTGAGCTCGCCGGCGTCGACGCTCAGCGTTTGCGCAAGCCTTCGAGGAGCGTCGCGAGGGTTGACGACACTTCTTTGCGCGCCGTTTTCGGATCCTTCGCCTGAGCGACGTAGAGTCCCGCTTCCGCGAGGGCGCCGAGCAAGATGTGCGACAACGCCCCGGGAGGGCAGCGACGCACGACCCCGGCCTTCATGGCCGCTTCGAGTCCTTGTCGCAGAAGACCCAAACCGTAATCTGCCTCCACGGAGCGCCACCGCTCGACCCCGAGTACCGCTGGGGCGTCGAGGAGAAGGATCCGCTGGACGGCGGGCTCGAGGCATGCGTCGAGAAACGCGGTGAAGCCGGCTTCGAGTCGCTTCCAGGGCTCATCCACCGTGAGAGCGGCGCCCACGATCCGATCCGCGAGGTCGCGCTCGACGGACTCCACGACGGCGACGAAGAGCTGCTCCTTGTTCTTGAAATGATGGTAGAGCGCGCCTCGGGTGAGTCCCGTGCGCTGGACCACGTCCTCGAGAGTTACTGCGCGGAACCCACGCTTGGCGAAGAGTTTCATCGCCGCGCTCAGAATGGAGTGGGTCGTCTTTTCCGAGCGCTCTGATTGACTCCTTCTTTTTTTCATTTACATACGTGCTGTTTGTTTGTTATACATACGTACATCATGTATGTAACTTACCTCGAGAACGCGTCGCGTGGCAACCCGTGCCTGGGCCGCGCCGGCGGCGTCGTTTCATGCCTGGTCTTGTTCTTGATCTTCAACCCTCCTCTGTCCGCGGCAGGCCAGCTTCGTGGGGCCGTCTCGAGAAGCTTGCGTCCAGCGTGTGTGGACCTGGTGCGCGACATCGAAGACGACACTCCGGCCGACGAAGTGCCGCCTGGACTGCACCAGGCGGCGATGGCTGGCGACCTCGAAAGCTTGAAGGCGTTTCTGGCAGCCGGTGCTAAGCTCGATGGCGGCTATGGGTTGCGCATGGACACCGCGCTCATGGCTGCCGCCGCGTGTGGGCAGTTAAAGGTCGTGGAATACCTCCTGGGGCGAGGCGCCGACATCGACCGTCAGGGCCGGTCGGGACGTTCGGCGTTGATGTGGGCGACTAAGAATGGGCATCTCGCAGTCGTCTTGCTTCTTCTCCGCTATGGTGCCAATCCGGACTCTGAGGACCTCCTACGAAACACCGCACGGGACCTGGCGGCCTATTACGACCAGCCGCACGTGCTCGCCGAGCTCGCGGCCCGGGGCGCTCGGACGGGAGGTCAAACGAGGACGCCGCCTCCCCGGTGGCACGTCGGGATCGCGCCCGGACTAAGCTACTCGGAATCCTTCGGGTCAGGGGCGAGCATCGGGCTTTATCTCGGGAAGACCCAGAGTCCAACCTACGACGTGCCCCAGTCCTCCGGACTGCTCGTGCAGGTGGAGCACTTCGCGTCCGCCCGACGCATCGCCGTCGGAGTCCACGGTATCGCTGCCCCATCCGGGGTGTTCGTCCTAGGTTGGGGCGCCGGATTCAACCTCGCGGTTGTTGACATAGAGGAGGAGCCTCGGCTTTTTCTTGAATCCGCACGAACGACCCTGATAGGTCCGGAGCTTCAAACCGTGTTCGGCGTCTTGAAGTTTCGCGTCGCGTACCTTTTTCAATTGCGAACGGATGCGGGAGACCGGGCGACACCAGGAGGGCTTTACCTCTCTCTTGGACTTGGATTCTGACTGGCAAAATATGACCGGAGTTGTGGGGGATTTGGGGTCTGACCCGTTTTGCCTTTTTCGAACTCTGTTCTCAGCCGCCGTAGTCTTTTTTCAGGGCGCTGAGCTTTTCGATCATCTCTCCGAGCTCGG
>JAJCXL010000150.1 GCA_029263435.1 Acidobacteriota bacterium
GAGCTCGTCGGCTATCCGACCGGAGCCGCCGGCAATATCACCTCGGGAGGCAGCATCGCGAACTTGATGGCAATCGTCGCCGCTCGAGATCACGCGGGCTTGAAAGCTCGCGACTTCGATAAGTGCGTGGTCTATACGAGCGAGCAGGCGCATCATTCGCTGGCGAAAGCGATCCGCATCGCAGGGCTTGGAGAGTGCACCGAGCGCTTCATCCCTTTGGACGAGCGCTTTCGCATGCGCCCGGATTCCCTCGACCGCCAGATCCGCGAGGATCAGCGAGCCGGTCTGATACCGTTTCTAGTCATCGCTGCCGCGGGCACGACCGACACCGGCGTCGTCGATCCCATCGAGGACATCGCCGCGATTTGTGACACGCACGCGCTCTGGTTTCACGTGGATGCCGCCTATGGCGGCTTCTTCCGTCTGTGCGACGAGGGCCGCAAGGTAGTCTCCGGCCTCGAGCGCTCCTCTTCCGTCGTGATGGATCCGCACAAAACCCTCTTCATTCCATACGGAGCAGGGATGGTGCTCGTCCGAGACGGGAATACCCTACTCAAAAGCCATCACTATACGGCCAACTATCTGCAGGACGCCAAGCGATCGCAGGAGGAGCTCTCGCCCGCGGACCTCTCTCCTGAGCTCAGTCGACACTTTCGCGGTTTGCGGATCTGGATGCCCTTCCTGCTGCACGGACTGCGACCTTTTCGAAAGGCGTTGGAGGAGAAGCTCCTCTTGGCGCGGCACTTTCACGAAAAGCTTTCTCGAGTACCGGGCTTCGAGGTTGGTCCGTACCCCGACCTGTCGGTCGTCATTTTTCGCTACATCCCGAGCGCAGGAGACCCCGACGCGTTCAACGAGAAGCTCATCCGCATCATCCAGGAGGACGGCCGGGTATTCCTGTCCTCGACGACGGTGCGCGGCCGGTTCACCCTTCGCCTCGCCGTTTCTTCCTTCCGTACTCACCTCGACACCATCGAGCTGGCGCTGTCTATTTTGACCGAGACGGCCCGGCGCCTCGAGTCCTGAGCCCTTCGCTCTTTCGAGGCGGGGCCTAAAGCCCTCGCTCCTTCGAGCCGATAAGTGTTCTCGAAGGTGCCCGAACTATGCCTGAGTCCGTACAAATACGAACAATCGATACGAAGCAAGAGACTGGTCCCGCGAGCCGCCTGGTAGACCTTCTGGATCGACTGCTGGAGCTCGCCTCCGACATCGCCCCCGAAAGCCGGAGCCTCAAGACAGAGGCGTATCGGGGGCGCATCGAGGAGTACCGCTCTGAGCTGTCGCGAGCGAGAGACGTCAGCAAAGTCGACCACGTCGTCCGCGACGCCATTAGAGTGAGTGAAGAGTTCTTCGAGCGATCGAAGAGCTATCTCACCACCCGCGAGCGAGAGCTCCGCGAGCTCATTCTCCTCATGCGTGACGCGATGGAATCACTCGCGGGCAACGGCCAAGACTTTCACGGTCAGATGGTCGAGACCGGTATGCGCTTGAGTCGACTCTCCGAGCTCGAGGACATCCGAACTCTCAAGAAGCGGCTCTCACAAGAGGTGGACACCCTCAAGCGCGTCGTCGAGCAAAAGCACCGGGACGAGCAAGCCCAGTTCAGCGAGCTCACCGAGCGGGTCGGCGTCTTGGAAGCAACCCTAGAGCTCACGAAGAGGCAGGCGACGCTCGATGAGCTGACCGGGGTGCCCAATCGGCGCTCACTCGATCAGACTCTCCGGGAATGGGTGCAGACCTATGCCGAGACGAAGCGCACCTTCGTGCTCGGCATGGTCGATTTGGACGACTTCAAAGCGATCAACGACGAGCACGGGCACGTCGTGGGCGATCGCGTGTTGCGATGCGCTGCGAGCTCCCTTTCGGGAGGCGTCCGCGGCGACGACTTCGTGGCGCGCTACGGCGGCGAAGAGTTCGCGGTGATCCTCAGCGACACGAATCTACGCGCCGGACGCGAGCGGATGGATGAGCTCGTGGCCCGCATCGGTCAATCCCGCTACAAGTATCAGCGCCACGGAGAGGATCGGTGGGTCTATTTCACCGTGAGCGCAGGGATCACGGAATACGCCCGTGGTGACGAGCCCGAAGTCATCTTGCAGCGAGCCGACGAGGCCCTCTATGGAGCGAAGCGTAAAGGGAAAAACTGCGTCGTCACGAAAAAGAAGGGACTGTTGGGACGCCTGGGCTAAGACGCGGCGCTTCGAGCGAAAAACGCGCCATGAACTTCATTCGACTGTGTACGACCCCGATCCTCTCTAGCGTGCTCGCCCTGTCGAGCGGCGCGGCGATGGGCCATGAGCTCGAGCACAGTCGATTCGTCGTCTACTACGCGGATCAGGCCGAGCCCGCGGCGTTCGAGCCCTATTCGCTCGTGGTGCTCGACAGCGCGACTCACCCGGATCTCGTCCCGCTCCGAGCCAGCGGAAAAATCCTTCTCGGCTATTTGAGTCTCGGCGAGATCGCGGTCTATCGGCCGGACTACGCCGTCGCGGAGGCGGCGGGCGTTCTTCTGGACCGGAACCCACGCTGGCCCGACAGCTCTCTCGTCGACCTGAGGCGACCGGAGTGGACTCGGTTGCTAACCCATCGACGGATTCCGGCGATCCTCGCCTCAGGATTCGACGGCCTCTTTCTGGATACGTTGGATAACGCGGCCTATCTCGAACAACGGGATCCAAGCCGGTTCGCCGGCATGACCGCGGCCGCTATCGCGCTCGTTCGCGAGATAAGACGCCTCTACCCCGACACCCTATTAATGATGAACCGGGCGTTCGAGTTGTTGCCCGTCCTCGAGACAGAGATCGATCTCGTGCTCGGAGAATCGGTGCTGACCGATTATGACTTCGAAACGAAGCGTTACTCGCGCGTTGACGACGAGACCTATCGCGCGGCAGTCGAGCTGCTACTCGCCGCGAAACGACGCCGACCCACCCTTGGGATTCTCACCCTCGATTACTGGGATCCAAAAGACCGACGAGGTGTCGAGGACATCTATCGCGCTCAAAGAGCCAACGGCTTCGCGCCCTATGTCGCGACCATCGCGCTGGACGAGATCGTGCGGGAGCCGGGCAGATGAAGTGGGGCGCACCGGTGGGAGCTCTAGTCGCGACGTTCATAGCACTCGTCGGCGACGCTCCAGCCGCCGTCCCGCGCGAGGTGCTCGCACTTTATGACAGCACGGTAGAGCCCGAGGTCACGGCATCACTCCTCCGTTCTCGGGTGGAGCTTCCGTTGAACCACCTTGGGCTCATCGTGCGTTATCACGATATCCGCCAAGGCCTGCCCGCCATGTCCGCGCTCGACGGCGTGCGGGGTGTCGTTTCCTGGTTCCACGGCTCCGCGACCGACGCGCCTCGGGAATATCTCGATTGGTGTCAACGCGTCATCGATTCCGGCCGGCGGTTCGTCGTCTTCGCCGATCTCGGAGTCCTGCCGGGCGAGGGCATATCCATCGACGACATCAACGCGTTCTGGCGACGCTTGGGCCTCTCGACGGACGACAACTGGGTTCGGATGACCTACGACCTCGAGATCCTCCATCGAGACCCAGACATGATCGGCTTCGAGCGCGACCTCGGCGGGATCCTGCCGGGCTACCCCGTGATGCGGCTTCTAGACGGTGCAACGCGTTCGTTCCTCACGGTCGGGAGGCCAGGTGCTCCGGAATCGGAGAGTGTTCTCGTCGCCACAGGGCCCGGGGGCGGTTTCGTCGCACCGGGCTACGCGGTGTACGCACCCGATGACGAAACGAAACAGTGGTTCGTCAACCCGTTCGAGCTCCTCCGACACGCCTTCGACACCGACGACCTTCCCAAGCCCGACACGACGACGTTGTCCGGCCGAAGGATCTTCTACAGCCACATCGATGGAGACGGGTGGCGCAACGTATCACTGATCCCCTCTTACGCGAAGACGAGGACGCTCTCGGCCGAGGTCGTTCTAGAAGAGATACTCAAACCCTTCGCATCCCTCCCGGTCTCGGTCGCGCCGGTGGTCGGGGATCTCGACCTCGACTGGCACGGCACGCCCGAGACGTTGCGCATCGCGCGTCAGATTCTCGCGCTCTCGCATGTCGAAGCGGGTAGTCACACCTATAGCCATCCCCTCGA